>NZ_LNDE01000001.1:600000-795164 GCF_002866025.1 Thermotoga sp. KOL6 | reverse complement strand
GAACTTTTTTGAAAGAGACCTTTTTGAACAAAAACAGCCTGTTTTAGGTGTTGATAATTCATAGTGTTTTTTATCTCTTGTGATAGGATATTCGCTTCGTATTCCATTATTCAATTTTGCCATCACATACAACTTCCGGTATCATCTTTTGTTTTTGTGTCTCATCTTCCCACTTTGTCCTTTTTTTCCTTCTTCCCTTGACTTCCCACTCATCTATGTTCTATAATTTCTTACGAATCAGATGGGTTTCAATACTTCCTTAGAGGGATGGAAACTGTTAACAATTGCACTTTTAATTCTGATGTTTAGAAGAGTTTCAATACTTCCTTAGAGGGATGGAAACAATTGTATTGAGCTTCAAGTTGTGGAAAATAATCGCAGTTTCAATACTTCCTTAGAGGGATGGAAACTTTGAAGACTACCTGATATGTCCCATCGTCAAAATGCGGTTTCAATACTTCCTTAGAGGGATGGAAACAAGCCTTTGATCAAGGATTCTATCTAGGTAGCTTTAGTTTCAATACTTCCTTAGAGGGATGGAAACAGATTATTGTATCAGCTACATTCGATAGATCGTTTAAGTTTCAATACTTCCTTAGAGGGATGGAAACTCCTGTTCTCCTATCAGTTCCCTCCAAACTTTACCCAGTTTCAATACTTCCTTAGAGGGATGGAAACTGAGGATTCCCGATGGTGTTTGACTGCGATTTGACACGTTTCAATACTTCCTTAGAGGGATGGAAACTATTCTTTTTTGCCCTTACTTTCTGATTCTCGCTTTGGTTTCAATACTTCCTTAGAGGGATGGAAACTGAGGATTCCCGATGGTGTTTGACTGCGATTTGACACGTTTCAATACTTCCTTAGAGGGATGGAAACAGATTATTGTATCAGCTACATTCGATAGATCGTTTAAGTTTCAATACTTCCTTAGAGGGATGGAAACTCCTGTTCTCCTATCAGTTCCCTCCAAACTTTACCCAGTTTCAATACTTCCTTAGAGGGATGGAAACCTGATGTAATACATGTATATCGTTACAGGGTAATCGTTTCAATACTTCCTTAGAGGGATGGAAACATTCCATGTGAAGCTCACTCCAACGATCGCTTCCCTTGTTTCAATACTTCCTTAGAGGGATGGAAACTAGTTTAACCTCCTTTCTCTCCCTTAGAAAGTCCTTAGTTTCAATACTTCCTTAGAGGGATGGAAACGCAACCACCAACCTCACAACATTCACCCCCCTCAAGTTTCAATACTTCCTTAGAGGGATGGAAACAGTTTCGAGATGCTTTAACAGAGATGAGTTACACCAGTTTCAATACTTCCTTAGAGGGATGGAAACAAATATCGTCTAACTCGTCTTTGAGCGTTAAATTACAGTTTCAATACTTCCTTAGAGGGATGGAAACTGAACCTGGCATTTTAACAACCCCCTTCAGCTAAGTGTTTCAATACTTCCTTAGAGGGATGGAAACGGTTGGTCATAAGTCCCACATACATATTCAACCAAAGTTTCAATACTTCCTTAGAGGGATGGAAACTATATAACAGTGATTGTTAGAATACCATTGTTAACTGTGTTTCAATACTTCCTTAGAGGGATGGAAACTGTGTGACGGCGAGTGGGATAAACCCGTCGCCCTCTCGTTTCAATACTTCCTTAGAGGGATGGAAACATGAAGTGATCAATAAAGTTTTGAGAGTTCCAAAAAGTTTCAATACTTCCTTAGAGGGATGGAAACAGAAGATTTGACACGATCTTTGCGAGGTCTTCGTGTCGTTTCAATACTTCCTTAGAGGAATGGAAACACAATTTCCAAAACTCTCCGATGCTTTTCGCTTCTTTGTTTCAATATTTCCTTGGAGGGTTATAAGGAACTAATATCAGGCCGCTTGAAGCGGCCTTATTTTTTTGCCAAATTTCTACAAAACCATTTGAAAAGGGAGGGAAAGAAAGTGAAACTCAGAAAGAAGAGTGTGTACGTGTATCTGATGATCTTTGTGGTGGTTGTGTTTTTACTTGAAGGTTGTGTTGGACCTTCTTCATCTACGAGTTCTTCCTCGACCTCAGCTCAAGTCAACCGCGATCTTGACGCTGAAATCGAGTTAATAGAATTAACTTTTGATGACTATCTTAACACCGCAAAAGTTGATTATAAGATAACAAACACTGGAAAGTACGAAATCGATATTTATACAGTGTACTTTATAGTTACTTGCCAGTCCGGAACAGAAATTACGAAAATATCAGGAAGCCATGGCGATTTCAGCATACTGCCTGGCACATCTAAGTATGAAACTGCCTATATAGATTTAGGAGAAAACGTTATTCCTCTTTTTGTCGAAGTAACTAAATTAGAGTTGTGGAATTATGAACATGGTTTGCACTTAACTATCACGTATCAGCAGTGATAACCATTTTAGAATGTGATTCTGTTTTTAGAGAAAAATGAAAGCATCGCAGTAACAAAAAGAGGGGCTTCAGCCCCTCTTTTTCATTCTAAGTCTTTCAATATCGATTCAAGGCGGGATAACCTTTCTTTGTAAGTGTTCAGTTTTTCTTTGGTTTCTTCAACCACATCTTCTGGTGCTTTTTCCAAGAAATCTTTGTTGGAAAGTTTCTTCTCGAGTCGATCGATCTCTTTTCTGAACTTCTCCATGTTTTGCTTCAACCTTTCTTTCTCTTTGTCGAAATCTATGAGTCCGCCGAGATCCACATAGACTTCCAAAGTTTCTTCCACGTATGCCGTTGCCGTCTTCGAAGGCTTCTCAGAGACAAAGGAAATCTCCTCTATGTTGCCCAATGTCTTTAAGAGAAGGTTTGTCTCTTCCGAAACTTCCCAACCTCTTATGAAAATTTTCACGCTCCTGGACTGGGGAATGTTCATTTCTGCCCTTACGTTCCGCACACCGCGCACGATGGCCATAAGTTTTTTGAAAGATTCTTCTGCCTCTTCATCGATGAACTCTCTTTCCACTTCAGGCCACTTCGCTATTGTTATAGACTCTCCTTCCACTGGGAGTTTCTGCCATAGTTCTTCTGTGAGGAACGGCATGAAAGGATGTAGCAGTTTCAAAGAAGTGTCTAAGACTTTCACAAGAATTGTTTGGACGAGCTTTCTTTCTTCTGTCTTGAGCCTTGGTTTCGATGCCTCTATGTACCAATCGCAGAATTCATCCCAGAAGAAGTTGTATATGGATTTTGCAGCGATGTTGAAATCATAACTTTCCAGTGCTTTTGTTACCTCTTCAACTGTCTTGTTGAGTCGTGTGAGAATCCATTTGTCTACTTCTTTTAGATTTTGGAGAGGTACTTTATCGTAGTCATCCAAATTCATGAGAACGAATCTTGTAGCGTTCCAAATCTTGTTTGCAAACTTCTTGTAAGCGTCAAAGTATCTGGGATCTAGTTTTATATCTCTTCCTTGGGCTGCGAGAATGGCAAGAGTGAACCTCATAGGATCCGCTCCGTATTCGTCTATCACTTCCAGGGGATCTATTCCGTTTCCGAGGGACTTGCTCATTTTTCTTCCGTACTTGTCTCTGACGAGCTGGTGGATATAAACGTGACTGAAAGGTTTGTCTTTCATGAATTCGTATCCCATCATTATCATTCTGGCAACCCAGAAGAAGATGATGTCAAAACCGGTAACAAGCAGATCTGTTGGATAATAACGCTTCAAATCCTCCGTCTCTTCTGGCCAGCCGAGAGTGGAGAATGGCCACAGAGCGGAAGAGAACCACGTATCGAGTACATCTTCGTCTTGCTTCAAATTGGTGGATCCGCACTTTTCACACTTTTTTACGTCTTCCTCGGAAACGTTCATATGACCACATTCTTGACAGTACCACACAGGGATTCTATGGCCCCACCAGAGTTGTCTGGAGATGCACCAATCTCTGATCTCGTACATCCAGTTCAGGTATATCTTCGTCCACCTTTCTGGGAAAAATTTCACTTCTCCCTTTTCAACGGCTTCTATGGCTTTCTTTGCGAGTGGTTTGGTGGCCACGAACCACTGGTCGGAAAGTTTTGGTTCTATAACGGTATCACACCTATAACAGTGCCCCACCGAATGAGTGTAATCCTCCACCTTCATCAAAAAACCTTTCTCCTCCAAGTCCTTGACGATCCTTTCTCTCGCCTCGTATCTATCCAACCCTTTGTATTTCCCGCCATTTTCATTTATCCTCGCGTTATCATCAAATATTTCGATCATTGGGAGATTGTGTCTTTGAGCGATTAAATAATCGTTCGGGTCGTGTGCGGGTGTTACCTTCACGGCACCGGTACCGAATTTCGGGTCGACGTATTTATCAGCAATGACAGGTATTTCTCTGTTGACGAGTGGAAGAATGAGGATCTTTCCAACAAAGCCCTTATACCTTTCGTCTTCGGGATGTACCGCAACGGCCGTGTCTCCCAGCATTGTCTCTGGTCTTGTGGTGGCAATCACTATGTATTCGTCGGAATCTTTCACAGGATATTTCACGTAATAGAGCTTTGCCTGGTGCTCTTTGTGTTCCACTTCCTCATCGGAGAGAACGGTTTTACACCTTGGGCACCAGTTTACCAGGTATTTTCCTTTGTATATGAGTCCTTTTTTGTAAAGTTCCACGAAAACCTTTCTCACAGCTCTACTAAGACCTTCATCAAGCGTGAATCTTTCGCGTGTCCAATCTACGGAAGCGCCGAGCGCCATTATTTGCTCTCTGATTTCTTTTCTGTATTTGTTCGCCCATTCCCAGGTGATCTCAAGAAATTTCTCTCTTCCTATCTCTTCCCTAGTTTTTCCTTGAGTTTGCAGGAGAAATTTTTCTACCGCGTTTTGAGTGGCTATACCGGCGTGATCCTCCCCGGGAACCCAAAGGACATCGAAGCCTTTCATTCTTTTGTAGCGAACAACGATATCTTGAAGCGTTATGTTCAAAGCGTGTCCCATATGGATTCTTCCAGTGATGTTGGGCGGTGGAATCACTATGGAGAATTTCTCTCCCGTTCCCTTTGGAGTGAAATATCCTCTTTCTAACCAGTATTTGTACCATTTTGTTTCTATCTCCGCAGGATTGTATCTGGTAGTTAATTCTGCCACCCTCAGCACCTCCTTCTCTTGAGATATTTTATCAAAACCTGAGCAAAGCTCCCACAACGCCACAGCCGAATATGATTATCAGAGGATGAACTCTTGTGAAGGAACACAAAAAGGCAACGATGGAGAAAAGGATCATCAAGGGATTTCTGATTGTGGTAGTCAAGGAGAAAAGAGTAACGGTCATCAGTGCTGTTGTAACTCCTTCTAAGGCTTTCATCAATTTTCTTCTTGTGATTTTTACGTATCTTCCAAGTATCGTAGCAATGGAGAGTACCAAAATCGGGGCTATCAAGAAGGCAAGAGTGTTCAAGATGGCACCGATCAAACCGAAGAATTTGTATCCGGTGTAAGTGGCAAGATTTATCGCCACGGGGCCAGGTGTCATCTGAGCGATAGAAACGGCGTGGGAAAACTCTTCGAGTGTGAGAAATCCTTTTGAAACGAGCTCCTCTTTTAACACTCCTACTATTGCCCATCCTCCACCAAACGAGAGAAAGCCCACTTTTAGAAATACGATGACGAGTTTCCACAAGATTTAACCCTCCCTCATATAAAGCGCAAAGGCAAGTAGAATAACCACCAATATAACCAGGGAGCTGTTCAAAATAAGGAGTATTATAGATAGTGAAACCAAGGTGATTCTCAAGAAGTTCCAGCGCTGATTTCTTACGAGACGAAACAACACACTTCCCACCAGTCCCACTATGGCAACGTAAGCTCCTTTGAGGAAGCCTTGAACGTAAACGTTCCCAGAGAGTGATCTAAGAATCTCGGCAACTAAGATGATTGCGAAGAAAGGTGGTAAGATAACGGCTGTACCGGACGCGACGGCTCCAGGAAGACCCGACAATCTTCTTCCGACTAAAACGGCAGTATTGAAAGCAATCGGTCCGGGTATAACCTGTGCGGTTCCAACTATTCGAAAGAATTCTCTCTCTGTCAAAAGCCCTGATTTTTCCAACTCCCACTTCATCACTGGAATCATAGCGTATCCTCCACCGATTGTTAAAGCGGAAATTCTGAGAAAAAGAAAGAAAAGTTTCATCACCAATCAAATCACCTCCAGTGTTGATTTTAGAATTCTCTTTTTTCAATACAAATTTCCTTTAAGTTAAATTTGAATATGATTTAATAGAATTAAAAAGGCCAGGGAGGGATAGAGTTGGTTCTTGTGGTAGATTACGGCTCTCAGTATTCCCGATTGATCACAAGAAGAATCCGAGAAAACGAAGTGTACTCCGAAGTAGTTTTTCCTGACGATGAAGTTAGCTTGTCTGAGGTGGATGCTGTTGTTCTCTCGGGAGGGCCAAGGAGTGTTTATGAGGAAGATGCTCCGAATCTTCCAAAGTGGTTCAAGGATTATAAAGGACCCGTTCTTGCCATCTGTTACGGTATGCAGTTGGTGGTGAAAGAATTCGGCGGAGAGGTGAAGAGAGGGAAGGGAGAATACGGAAGAACTCTCGTGGAGATATCTGATGATCCGATTTTCGAAGGGATACCGGAAAGAGTTCATGTGTGGATGAGTCACGGGGATGAAGTGGTGAGGTTGCCGGAGGGGTTTCATCCGATAGCTTTTTCTGAAACTGGCGTTATAGCTGGCGCAACGGATGGCAAGAGATTTTGGCTTTTACAGTTTCATCCCGAGGTACATCATACTGAGTTCGGTGAGAAGATGATTTCCAACTTCTTGTTCAGGGTGTGTAAGTTAGAGAAGAATTGGAAAATAGGTGATCTTGTTGAAGAGAAAATAAGGAAAATAAGGGAGACCGTGGGAAGAAAAAAGGCAATTCTTGCTCTTTCGGGTGGAGTCGATTCTTCGGTGGCTGCCGTTCTCACACACAGAGCTATTGGAAAAAATCTTGTGTGTGTCTTTGTGGATCACGGTCTTTTGAGAAAGGGAGAAAGGGAAGAAGTGGAACGAGTGTTCAAGAAACATTTCGATATGAATCTAGTGGTAATCGACGCGAGGAAACGTTTTTTGGAGAGATTGAAAGGAGTAACGGATCCTGAGAGGAAGAGAAAAATCATAGGGGAGGAATTCATAAGGGTTTTTGAAGAAGAAGCGAGAAAGCATGATGTGGAATTCCTTGTGCAGGGAACGATATATTCAGACGTTATAGAAAGTGCCGCATCTGGGAAAACAACGGCAAAGATAAAAAGCCATCACAACGTGGGAGGGCTTCCCGAAAAGATGAATCTGAAACTTGTAGAACCTTTGAGGGATCTTTTCAAGGACGAGGTGAGAAAAGTAGGAAGATATCTCGGAATACCGGACCACATAATAAACAGGCATCCCTTTCCTGGTCCCGGTCTTGCAGTGAGAGTTTTGGGGGAGATAACAGAGGAGAAACTAGAAATGTTGAGGGAAGCAGATTACGTATTCATAGAAACGCTCAGGAAATATAACTATTACGATAAGGTCTGGCAAGCTTTCGCTGTCCTCCTTCCAATAAGGAGTGTGGGTGTCAAGGGTGATGCCAGAGCTTACGAATATGTGATAGCTCTCAGGGCTGTCAACAGTGTGGAGGGAATGACTGCGGATTGGTCCAGAATACCCTACGATGTGTTGGACGAAGTGGCAAGGAGGATCACAAGGGAAGTAGAAGGAGTAGGAAGAGTGGTTTACGATGTAACTTCTAAACCTCCCGCGACTATCGAATGGGAGTGATGAGATGCAGTCACTTTTGACAGAGCTTGAAAAGATTCGTGAAGAAGCAAGACTATTAGTCGAGAAGAGATTTGAGGAGTTCAAGAAACTTGGTGAGAGCGGAACGGAGGAAGATTTATTTTGCGAACTTTCCTTTTGTGTACTCACCGCAAATTGGAGCGCAGAAGGGGGAATAAAAGCACAAGGGAAAATTGGAAAGGGATTTGTCTATATGTCACAAGAAGAACTCGAAAAAGCATTGAGGGAAGTGGGGCATCGATATCCCCAGAAAAGGGCAGAGTTCATTGTGAGAAACCGGTGGTTGATCGGCAGACTTCGAGATCTCATAAAGGGAGATCCTTTTCTTTCTCGGGAATTCTTGGTGAAAAGTGCGAAAGGTATAGGTTGGAAGGAAGCGAGTCATTTTCTCAGAAATACAGGAGTGGAGGACCTTGCTATCTTGGACAAACACGTTTTGAGATTAATGAAAAATCACGGGCTGATTCACGAAATTCCGAAAGGATGGAGTAAAAAAAGGTATCTGTACGCAGAGGACATCTTGAGAAAAGTGGCAAGAGAGTTCGGTGAACCTTTAGGGAAACTCGATCTTTATCTTTGGTATCTTGTGAAGAAGAAAGTTGACAAATGAGGAGGTGAAAGAGTGAGAAAGTATGTGTGGATAATCATCGGAGTGATTCTGGCAGTGTACTTTCTAACCGGCGTTTATCAAGTGGGACCATCTGAGGTTGCCCTTCTCAAAACTTTCGGGAAATTTACGGCGGTTGTTCCCTCTGGGATTCATTATCATCTACCTTATCCATTCCAATCGCATGTGAAAGTGGATGTCACGACGGTTAGGAAGATAGAGATAGGTTTCAGAAGCGTTCAGAGAGGAGATAGAATTAGCTACGAATCTGTTCCAGGAGAATCCATCATGATAACTGGTGACAACAATCTCGTCAGCGTTGAGGCGGTGGTTCAATACAGAGTGAAAGATCCTGTTGCGTACGCGTTCAACATAACCGAGGCAGATTCAATTGTCAGATTCACCACAGAATCTGTTCTCAGGGAAAAAGTTGCCATGAGGAACATAGACGATGTTCTCACCGTGGGAAGAGACGAAATTGGACTTGAAACAGCGAAAATGCTTCAAAAGATTCTGGACTCTTACGATTGCGGAATAAAGATTGAGAACGTGTACCTTCAAGAGGTCGTACCCCCGGAGCCTGTAGTGAATGCTTTTGATGACGTGAACAACGCCAGACAGAACAAGGAGCGTCTTATAAACGAGGCGAGGAAGTATGCCAACGACATAGTTCCGAAGGCACAAGGTCAGGCTCAGGAGATATTGAGGCAAGCGGAAGCTTACGCTCAGGAAGTTTATTTGAAGGCTCTTGGTGAGGCAAAAAGATTCGATGAAATCTTGGAAGAGTATACCAAAGCACCGGATATCACAAGGAAGCGAATGCTCTTGGATGCCCTTCAGTCTATTCTTGAAAAAGTTCAAAACAAGATCATTTTTGTCGGTAACGCGGGATCTTTGAACGTGTTGAACATCTCTGATATTTTAAAGGAGATGGGAAAATGAAGGTGTGGGTTTTATCTCTCCTCATCGTTTTGATAGTAATTGGTGTCATTCTTGCTTCGTCGGCTTTTTACGTGTTGGATCAGACACAACAGGCAGTGGTGCTCAGATTCGGAAAAATTGTGGCGGTTGAGACGGAGCCAGGCGTTCATTTCAAACAGCCGTTCGTTGATAACGTCGTTCGTTTCGATAAAAGGATTCTTTTGTACGACATAGAGCCAGAAAAGATCATAGCTGCGGACAAGAAAACTCTTGTGATAGACACTTATGTTCTCTGGAAGATAAAGGATCCGGAAGCGTTCATAAGATCTTTGAAGAACGTCAATCTCGCCCTTCCAAGAATCGACGACGTTGTGTACTCCCACGTCAGAAACATTTTCGCGAAAGCAAATTTCGATGAAATCATTTCTGAAAAGAGAGAAGATCTTCTGAAGAAAGTGACGGAACTCTCCAGAGAAGATCTCAAGGAATTCGGAATAGAGGTGGTGGACGTAAGGGTGAAACATGCGGATCTTCCAGAGGAAAACGAAGCGGCTGTGTATGAAAGAATGAGGGCAGAAAGGTACAGTATCGCAGCCCAGATCAGAGCAGAGGGTGAAAAAGAAGCGAGAAAAATACGCGCAGAGGCGGACAAAACGGCCAAGGTCTTAATAGCAGAGGCGCAGAGTAAAGCAGAGCAGATAAAGGGTACGGGAGAGGCAAGTGCGGTGAAGATATACGCAGAGATTTTCTCGAAGGATAAGGATTTCTACGAATTTTGGAGAACCATGGAGGTTTACAAATCTATCGAGGGCGGTATCCTACTTGTGGGAGACGAACTCGATGCGTTGAGATACTTGATATCGAAATGAGGGGGGCCAGCCCCCTCATTTTCTTTTGAACAAGTTTGCCAAGCTGAACAACACTTTGAAAAGCCATACGTTTATTCTGTTTATCTTGTTTTTTCCTTCGCCGTATCCAAAGTTAACAATAGGCCTTAAAACTTTGTACCTTCCTGCGTTGTGGACTATCGGTATCAACTCACCATTCCAGAGATAGAATTTTGAGTTCTTAACATAGAATCTCTCGCGAGCTGTTGATGGAATGAAGTTGTATTTCGGTGGAAGTACAACGTGACGATTCTTGTAAATCACGTAATTCCCTATCACGGTGTCTCCGCCCCAAACATTCATGTTTCTCAATCGTTTCTTCATCTCAGCTGCTAATTTGAGAAATCCATCTCTTGGAGCCAAGATCACCCCAACGTTGAAGAGCCTTTTTTTTGAGAGAAAAGATTTTATTTCCTCTCCATCTATGAGGTCTTCCTCTTTCACGAGAAGATCTATGGGAGGGCTCAATCGTTCTATGACCGCGCGAAAAGAATCTCTGTGTTCTTCGAAGAGGTGAGATATATCTTTCTGGAAGATCACATCTCCACCATCACAAAAAAGGATTTGATCGTATTCGGGATGTTCTTCCAAGAACAGGGCGAGATTTAAAAACCTCGTGTTGTTTATGAGACCATCACGCTCAACAGCTTTGAAAACGATCACTCCTTCGGGTACACTGTTCAATCCGTAATCTATGACTAAAACATCTGTCTTCGACAAATCGACGTTTTCTTTGAGTGATTTGTACCAGTCATTTTTTAGAAAATTCTCTATCCTACCGTTCCCTGCCGTTGCTATTAGATGTCTCAAAGAGGTCCCTCCTGAGTTGTTTTCTCAAGTTTGCCATTTCGATCGCCACCATTGCGGCTTCAAATCCTTTGTTTCCGCTTTTGGCTCCTGCTCTGTTGAGAGCTTGCTCTAAAGTGTCGGTGGTTAGAACACCGAATACTATGGGTATATCGGATTTCATATTAAATTGTGCCACTGCTTTTCCTATCTCGTTTGCTACAACGTTGAAATGATACGTTTCACCTCTTATCACAGCACCGAGAACAATTATAGCATCGTGTAGTTCGAGGTCTAAGAGTTTTCTCAAGGTGTAAATCGCTTCCATACTTCCTGGGATCTTCACAACAGTGATATCTTTTTCTGACACTCCGTGTCTCATAAGGCCATCCAACGCTCCTTCAAGAAGTTTGGATGTGACAAGATCGTTGAACCTTGGAACTACAATGGCTACTTTCAGGCCCTCTCCGTTGTAACCGCCTTGAATCACCATTATTGAAACACCTCCCTAAGAGCATCTTCCAATCTGTGGCCGAGCTTTACCATCTTGGAAAGCAGATAAAACTTGTTGTATTCCGTTACTCTCCCATACAAATTCCTTGTTCCTGCGATTTCGATTCCGTATCTCTCTAGTTCTTGTATCTTTCTCGGATTGTTGGTGTGGAGAATCACATTCTTTATTCCTAAAGCCCTCAAGATTTGGGCAGCCGCGGCGTAGTCTCTTTCATCTTCTGAAAACCCCAGAGCTTTGTTAGCTTCCACAGTGTCCATTCCCTCATCTTGGAAACGGTATGCCTTCACTTTATTTGAAAGACCGATGCCTCTTCCTTCCTGTCTCAAATAGATCAACACACCGCCCTGGTTTGAAAGATGTCTTAGAAAACTTTCAAGCTGCGAACCACAATCGCATCTGAGCGATGATAGAACGTCTCCAGTTACGCATTCTGAGTGAATTCTTACGTGTACAGGTTCAACGAACGGTTCTTTCACAATTGCAAAATGTTCTTTTCCATCTAGGAGGTTTTCAAACGAGACGATTTTGAATTCGCCAAAACTTGTTGGGAGAAATGCCTCTGCTTTCACCGTTATTAACTCTTTCCTACTTACAAATTCAATCCAAACGTCTTTCATCTCGATCATCGGAATGGAAAGTTTGTTCGCAATGTAGGTAACGTGTTCCAAGTTGTGTGAATTTCCATGATCGTCGAGAATCTCTACGATTACAGCGTGTCTTGTGTATCCAGCCATTTCCGCGATCTCCAGTGAAGCTTCTGTGTGTCCTCGCCTTTTCTGAAACCCCACACCACCGATCACGGTAACATGACCAGGATACCGAAACTCGTAGAAGTACCGCCCTTCAGCTACTTTCCGGCATGTTTCTGCTCTTTCGACTGTGGAAATTCCCGTTCCAGTGCCCCAGTCTACGGAGAGGAAATAATTGGCGTTGTAGTTACTGGGAAGCTTCGGGAAACCTCTTTTTAAGAGGTCTTCCTCGTCTACGGTTACACAAAAAAGTCCCTTCCCGTAGGAGACGAACAGATTGACTATCTCTGGCGTGATAATTCGAGCTGGGAAGATGAAATCTGCTTCGTTTTCTCTTTCTCTGTCGAGGAGAATAACAGGTTTCTTGTTCTCAAAAGCTTCCTTCAATTTTTCCATTTTCTATCACTCCCTTCAAATAGCGAGCGATGATATCGATTTCGTAATTGACTGGGTCACCGGTTTTCAGGAATTTAAAATTCGTATTTTGTAACGTATGAGGTATCACCTGAACATAGAACGTATCGAATGAAACATCGACGATCGTTAGACTTATTCCATTTAAAGCAATTGATCCCTTCGGAACTATTGCCCACCTTTCTTTTGGCAAGGAAAAGAACATAAAATAGCTGTTTCCGTGTCTTTCGCTCCGCAAGAATCTAACCGTTCCATCTACATGGCCAGTCACGAGATGACCATCAATTTTCCCGTCTACTCTCAAAGACTTTTCGAGATTGTAGTATTCACTCACCGCGAGGTTGGTTCGTTTTTTCGTTTCTTCTCCCAACTCAAACCAGTACTCATCTTCTGAGACGCCAGTCACCGTTAAGCAAACTCCATTCACGGCGATACTCTCTCCTATCTCAATTTCCCATGTCTTTTTGAAAAAGAGTCTTTTGTCTCTCAGTAGTCCTCTTTCCACTTTTTGTACTATCCCTGTGAACATGGTCTCAACTCCATGAAGAGTTCTGTATCCAGGTGTTCAATATGGGAAATCTTGAACCTAGGAGGATCTTCCACGGTAGCGAGAACATTCTGAAAGATATCGATTCCTTTTCCAAATACTTTGGTCGAGTAGAAAGCGTAAATCACATCACAATGTTTCACAAATTCACTGAACATTTTTGCACCACCTTCAACGAGAAGGGAATCTATACCTTCATCGTGAAGTGTTCTCAAAATGTTTTCAGTGGAACAATCCATGAGAACTTTCTTCACATGTTCTGGGTATTTTGCTCTTTCGTTCTCAGTGAACACTATGATCTTTGCGTTTCTTTCAAACACTCTGAAATTTTTCTCACTCAGGAATCCTTTTCTGTCGAGAATCACACGTGTTGGATTTCTTCCATCTTTGAGTCTGCATGTTAGGAGCGGATTGTCTTTTAAAACAGTTCCGGCGCCAACGAGCACCGCCGAATAGATGTTTCTCATCTCTTGAACTTTATGTCTTAGTTTCTGAGTAATCCATTTGGAGTGAGAATTCACATCTGCGATCTTTCCATCCAGAGTTGAAGCATATTTTAGAGCAACAAATGGCCTTTTTTTGGATACATAAGTGAGAAAGAACTCACATACTTTTTCAACTTCGGATTTCAGGACCCCTTCTATTACCTCTATGCCATTTCTTTTGAGCTTTTCTACTCCTTTCCCTGAAATAGGATTGGGATCCCTCATACCTATAACGACTTTTTTTATTCCGCTTTCGATTATCAAATCGGTACACGGAGGGGTTTTCCCATAATGATCACATGGTTCAAGAGTGACTATAAGAGTAACATCTGAAAGATCTATTCCCTTTCTTTTAGCTTCTTCTATCGCTACTCTTTCGGCGTGCGGGCCTCCAAAATAGGGGTGATAGCCTTCTGATACGATCTTGTCATCTTTCACCAAAACGGCTCCCACAGGTGGATTGGGATTTACTCTCCCGAGACCTTTCTTGGCAAGTTCTATTGCTCTTTTCATGAAAGATTCGTACACAGTTTCACACCCCTTTCATCAAAAGAAAAGAGGCCCCTCTCGGGCCCCTAATTGGTTTTACACTCCACGCTCTCTCCCATCCGGACTTTTACCGTCGGCCCCGGAATTCCACCGGGTCAACCCCTGAAGAGGGGCTCGCGGGCTTTCACCGCCGGTCGGGAATTCCACCCTGCCCCGAGAGCGTTCTTTTTTAATATTTAGTTTTTTCCATTGTATCGATTTTTGATTTCGAAAAGATGAAATTATCTTTTCAGATAATGTTTCCTCATTTCCGTGTTTTCGGGTAGAGACAATATCTCTTCGAGTACTTTCTCCACTTGCTCATCGTTTTTCGTTCTGGGGTCTCGATAGAGTATCTCTTTTATAATCCTTATATCACCCGTAAGAAAAGCTTCGAGCGCCATTTCCATCCTCATAATTCTTGGTCGCAGATAGTATTTCACGACTCTTTCTGGCAAAGGAGGATCGATTTTCTCCGGATGTATTCCCTCTTTATCGACGACAGCGGGGATTTCTACGACAACGTCATCATCGATACCAGAAATTACCCCTTTGTTAGGTATGTTGATCACGAATCTTCCTTTGTTGTCGTTGAGCAGAGCATCGATGAATGGAATGTGTTGTTCTCCGCTTTTTCTTTCTGGATCTAGTATCTTCTCGATCTCCAACACAAATTGCTTTTCAGAGAGGTTATCACCCAGTAGGTCTTTAAGATCAGTAAGGCTGATATTTGGATTTTCCTTGACAAATCTTGCCACTTTCTTCATTACTTCTGTGACCCTTCCAAGTGTATCTTGATACCATTTCCACCCTATTTCGGAGTCTGCTCCACCCCAAGGTTCTCCATACCACTTTTTCTTGGTTTCAAGATCTCTATGGTATCTCCAGGAAGCGTTTCTCACCGTATCACCTATCGGCATGATACCGTAGAACCTGTACATATCGATCGCAACTGGAGAAAGTTGGTCGTTGAAAGGATTGTCGGGTTTCCAATTTTTCGATTCCTTTTCTATCCACTCATCAAGGAGAGGATAAGCGTCTTCTCCTTCGTATCTGAATCTGTTCAACCAAATGCCATGATTCACACCCGCAACTTGCCAGTCCACTTTTTCTTGATTCAAGCCGAGCTTTTCTATTATTTCCATCACTCCATAATGCCCATGACAAAAGCCCACCGCCCTTATAGGAACGGTTCTTGTTACCAAAGTTGTTCCTTCAAAAACAGGATTCGCTGCTTGAATATACCAAGCTTTTGGAGAGAGTTTTTCTATCTTTTTAGCGATTTCAACAAAGTATTTGAGTTGATTGAAGTTTGAGATAGTGTAATAATCGGAAACCATGTTGAATTCCTGAGCATCTATTCCCCTGTAGTAGCCGTACTTTTCGCTTATCTTTCTGACCTTTTCCAAGTACGTATGGCCACCAACCATGGCGGTGTTTATCACAAAATCTGCATCAACTATTGCATCATCGAGATTCGTGGTTTTTTCGAAACTTAACTCTGCTCCTACTTCTTCGACGTACTTTCGTGCGAGTATTAAAACAGCGTCAAGCCTTTCTTCATCAATATCCATGAGTGTCACGGTACTACCTGAAAGTCCGGGAGTTTTACAAAGGTCACTCACAAGTCTCAATGAAAAGACAGCGCTTCCTGCTCCGATAATTCCGATTTTCACCGCCGGCATTTGTAACCCTCCTTCTTGAATATTCGCTACCTAGTAAACTATACATGAAAACATCTCTTTGCAACAAACACAGATCGTCAGAATTTCACCTGCTAGTCGCTTCTGGATGTAAGAAAATGGTGATCGAACCGGCTCGAGTGTCTCAATTCTTTTTAAACCCTTTTGTAGAGTCTGTATTTCCCCACTTTTAGATCAACGGGCTTCAGTATTCTGAAAGATCTTTCCGGAACATGAACTTTTGTGACCCCACCATCGACGTGGAATGTTTCTCCTGTGAACAAATCTAAAAGAGGTGTGGCATTCATAATTTTCCCGTCAGGAATGGAGAGAACAACATTTTTTTCGCAACCCGGATTCACGATCACAATGGTGTCTTGAAGAGGGTGAGGAGCTTTTCTCAGGAAGGCGAGTGGTTTTTCTTCGAGGAGTATGAACTCTCCGAATCTCAAACCTGGATCTTTCCTTCTCAATCTGATCATCTTTTTGTAAAACTCAAAAAGATCTAGATCCCATTTTTCTCTGTTCCATTCCATTGTTGCGCGACATTCGGGATCCTCTCCACCAGTAAGACCTATTTCTGTTCCATAATAAACGAGAGGGACTCCCGGGTAAGTGAATTGAAGAACCACGGCAAGTTTTCTAAGATCTTTGTCCGGAACAATCGTAGCGAGTCGCGGTGTATCGTGGCTGTCGAGCATATTCCAGCATCCAAAGATGTTTTTGGTGCTTTCGTAAACTCTTTTGAGCTTTGAGCCTATAGAATCTGTCTCTCCATTGACATAGCTTAAAACGAGACTTCTGAAATTGTAGTTCATCAATCCATCGACCATTTCCCATCCCTCGGGGTAAGTCCATATCTCGCTCACCAGATATTTTTCTGCTGAGAATTCTTTGACTTTCATGTTTATCCACAGATTCACTGTTGGCCCAAGATCATGACCACAATCCAGTCTCCATCCGTCTATACCCAACTCTAGGTAGTGTTGAACTACTTCCAATATGTATTCTTTCACCTCTTCAACTTCCACATTGAGTTCAGGAAGACTCCCCACATCAAACCAAGATCTGTGCTTGTCTTTGTAGAGGAAGAATCTGTTCACATATTCTGGATCTCTCCTTTTTGCTTTTTTGAACCACTTATGTTCGCTTCCTATGTGATTGAAAACCCCATCGAGTATGAGTTTCATGTTTCTTTGATGTAGCACCTTCACGAGGTATAGAAAAGCTCTCTTTCCACCAAATTGTGGGTCTATCTTGAAATAATCAATGGTATCGTACTTGTGATTCGTGTTCGAGAGAAAAATGGGTGTCAGGTATACTCCGTTGACACCAAGCTCTTCTAGATAATCTATTTTTTCTGCGATACCCCAAAGATCTCCTCCATAGAAAACTCTTACATGAGCTGCCTTGGGAAGTTTCTGGGGAGGAACTCCCCACTTTTCTATTGTCCCTCCCCGATTCAGGTAAAGATCTTTCTTGTCTTCAACTGTTTTTCCCTTTCCTATGAAGAATCGATCCGGGAATATCTGGTAAATTACGCTATCGTAGACCCAGCTCGGTATCGGATACATCATCCTTTCACCGATCCTTTTGTCAGGCCACCAACGATGTACTTCTGGAGTGAGAGGAAGAGTATCACCATAGGTGTCATTCCCAAAAGTGCAGCAGCAGTGAAAAGTCCCCATTCTGTTTCGTAGGCACCTGTTGAGAAGGTCCACAGTCCTAGTGCGTAGGTATAATTTTTCACATCTTGAAGGATTATTCTTGCAAGAACGAATTCGTTAAAGGTGCCGATGAAAGTTAATATCACGATAACCGTAAGTATTGGGAGGGCTAGTGGAACAACGATTTTGTAGAAGGTTTGAAATCTAGTTGCGCCATCGATCATTGCTGCCTCTTCAAGCGATGAAGGGATGGTGTCGTAGAAGCCTTTTATGAGGTACATATTGTAAGCTATATTACCCAGATAAGCGAAAATCAAACCACCGAGAGAATCTAACCCAAGGAAAGGCAAGAACTGACCTATGAGTTTCAAAAGTCCATATATAGCGACCATGTACATTATTGCGGGGAACATCTGTATGAGAAGCAACGCCATGATACCATACTGTCTTCCCCAGAACCTCATTCTACTGAACGGATACGCTGCGAGTGCACAAACAGTGGTTGTGATTAGAGAAACGAGGCCGGCCACAATCACCGAATTCATTACCCACCTCAAGAAATAGTGTTTCGTCTTTTGTTCCCACATTTGAGCGATCCTATAAAGATTCCCATCTATTTTCTTGAAATCATCTTTCAACTCTTTCAGTGGAAAGGTATCCATAAGTGTGCCCGCTTTCCTAGAAGCAACAGCGGTATTTGTCAAAACTTTCTGAACAAAATCCATTTTCACAAGATCGTACAACATTTGAAGATGCTCGGAAGAGACAAACACACCTTTGAACGAGAGGTTTAAAAGCTCAGAATAACCGTTTTTGAAATCATTGAGCACTTTTCTTGAATCTTCTAAAACTTTCAGTGCATTTTTGTATCCCGTTTCCATTCTTCGACTGAATTCCCTATAATCTTCTACCCAGGAGAGTTTCTTGGTCATCTCTCTTATTTTCCCTATGAAGTCATCGTTTCCATGCTCGGAAATATAATAGCTTACAAACCCTTTAGGTACTTTGTACACAGAAAGAAGTTTTATCTGAGTTGCGTTGTTGAAAGATTTTATACTCTCAAGGGTGTCCTTCTTTTCCTCTAAAGAGAGCACAAAAACTTTTAAATCTACATATCGTTTTGCTTGAGACACCATTTGTTCTTTCTCAGAGAGAGCTTCCTCCATTAATCTAACTTTTTTCTGCAAACCTTCGATTTTGGCTTTCAAAAAAACGATTTCGTTGTTTAAGCTTTTGAGTTTCTTCGCTTTGTTGATAAATTCCTCTATTCCATCATCCAACTTTTCTATTATTCCTTCCACAGTGGGTACAACTTCTCCGAAGGACTGAACGAAGTTTTTGTAAAGCACTTTTTTTGTTAGGTTTTCATCGTTCTCGAGTAATTTTGCCATTCTTTCTAGAAGGTTTGTCATCTCTTCGATTTTGAACGAAAGTTCCTCTAAATCTGAATAGCCAGAAATTTTTGTGTAAATGGCTTTGAGTTTTGGAATCAAAGTTGACAGGGAATTTCTCAAAGTTGCGTCATCGTATGAGAAAGTTGATTCTACTTCGCTTTCTTGAATTTTTTGGAGCATTCTTTCGAGGTCCTTTAGAATACTGACAACGGATTCTACATCGGGCTTCAACACGTTCAGGATCTTTTGCCTTTCAATGATTTCTTCCTCAACCTCGAGTTTTTGCCTTTCGAATTTGGACAACTCGCTTTGAAGGGTGGAAATCTCTCCTTCTAGTTTTTTCAGGTCATCCTTGAGTAATCCAATTTCTCTGTTGTAAATGAGTTCGAGATCAAACAAAGCCTCCTTGAAGCTAGAGGTATCATCAACCGGATAACCTACCAGTCTTTCCAGATCATCTTTCAAAGCTCGGTATTCCGTAGTCCGAATGCTTTTGCCGTTGAGTTTCTCATAAATAGCGATAGAGAGATTCCTAGTTTCGGGTATTGGAGATTTTTCCAATTCTTTTTTGGTGGTATCCTCTATTTTTTCTAAAACGCTGGATATATGTAACTTAACATCCTCTATTCTTTCAGAGAGCGCATTTGATATTTTGGAATACGCATCGTAAGAGTCTTGTATGAGTTCTTCCGTTTCGTTAAGGTAGTTTTCGAATTTTTTTATTCTATCTTCTATCAGTTCTTCTGCTTTTTCTCTCGAGACTTTGTTGAACGGTTCTGCCCTGGAAACGAGACTTTGCATTTCTTGAACGAGAACGGGCAAATTCTTCTCCGGAGCGATCAAATCTTTGTAGTGTTGAAGTGTAAGACGCGAAGAAAAGAGTTTTGGTGAGAAAGCAGCTTCGTCCCTTCTGAACGAAGTGGAAACAACCCATACGATTGGGAAAAGAACGACGATTATCAAGATTACCAGTAGAACATGGGTTAGCCATCTACTCTTCTTTCGCACCATCATTCACTCACCTCTTCAAATGATCCAGAGAGTTTGAAGTTTACAAAACTTATTCCACCGACGAGGAAGAATATGATGATGGATATCGCACTGGCAAATCCGAAGTCCTGTCCTCTTCCACCTTCGAAGGCAAGTTTATAAACGTAGGAGATGAGAATGTCGGTGTGACCTACTGGTGTTGTGGCACCTGCCATAGCCGGTCCTCCACCTGTGAGAAGGTATATGTTAACAAAGTTGTTGAAATTGAAAGCAAAACTTCCAACAAGAAGGGGTGCCACGGTGGTCATCAGAAGGGGAAACGTTATTGTCCAAAATCTTCTCCATTTTCCGGCGCCGTCTATTGCTGCAGCTTCGTATAACTCCTCTGGGATACTCTGAAGAGCTCCGAGTGATACTGCCATCATGTAAGGGAAACCAAGCCATGTGTTCACAGTGAGAACGGCCACTTTCGCCCAGAAAGGATCGTTGAACCATTTTATAGGATCGAGACCCAGGAGTGGCAAAACGAAACGATTCAGGATACCATAAGTTTCGTTGAACATACCGTTCCTCCAAACTAGAACGGAGATAAAAGCAGGTACAGCCCAGGGAATAATCAATAGCGTTCTGTAAACGTTTTTACCCAAAAGGCTTTTATCGTTCAACACCAAAGCAAGAGACAAGCCGATCGCGAAGGTGAACAAGACGCTCAAAGCAGCCCAGGTGAAAGTCCACACGAAAACTTTGAAGAAAGGTCCAGAAATTTTGGGATCGGTGAATATTCTGGCAAAATTTTTTAAGCCTATGTAATCCATGTATCCAACGACGAAAGTTTCCCGTCCATTTTCGTCGTAGTCGTAGAAAGCACCTTCCCTTTCGACGAGATTTCTTCCGGTGAGATTGTTTTTGACAACGAGTTTTGTGGTTACTTTTCCATTTTCAAAAGACTCCTCTAAAGATAGTGAATAGAGTCTTTTCACAGGATAAAAATACCATTTACCGCTTTCACTTATTCTCATCATAAGGGTTTGATCTCCATACCAAAGTTCTGCCCTGTTCAAATATTTCTGTGCGATGTTTACTTTAAAGAACGGTTCGTATCTTTTCAAGGATGCATCATCGGGAGAGTAGAGGAGTTTGTAAGTTTTTCCATTTGCAGTTATCGCGTCTATATTTTCGAAATATGAAGGCCACGGAACGATCTCGTACGTTTTACTATCAAGCTGAACGGTGCCGTCTTCTATTCGATGAAGAGTGGATTCTCTCAAAAGAACTTCCTTTCCGCTTTTCTTTGTCACAACGGGTTTTTCAGATAGATAAAGTGCCCCATCGATTTCGAATAGAATGAGAAAATCTTCCGTTGGCTTTAAGCCATCGAACACGGCAAAAACCCTGTAAGGAATAGGTTGAACGCCTTTTGGAACGTACGTGAAGTTCGGATCGAAAAGGAGTCTTTCGACTGCTTCTTGTTTGGTCATCAAGTGACCCGTTCCATAGTTTGTAAAAGCTATCTTCACTGTGAAGTAGATGGGATAAAGAACGAGGATAAAGAGCAGTATCAACGCAGGAATAGTGTATCTATAGGGATAAGCCTTGGGATTGAAAATGAAGAAATCTATCAACACAAGGAGAGTCAAAAGAACGATTCCCAGTTCATAATAGGCATTTTGAAACAAAAAAACACCAGACCACACCATGCCTGCGTTGAAAACTGCTAGAAATAATATTAGAAATGCTTTTAAAACTCCTTTCACAGTAATCAGACCTCCTCAGGTGGGCTTATTAAATAAAACTTTTAAAAAGAGGGGGAGAAATTCTCCCCCTCTACGATGTACATATTATACATTAATTACTTTTCTATTTGTGCCTTAATCTTTTCGACTGCTTCTTTCAGAGCTTCCTCAACGGTAGCCTGGCCGTTTATTATGATGCTGAGTGCGTCACCCATAGCAGCCCAAACGGGACCCATCTCTGGCACGTTCGGCATCGGTATTCCCATAGCGGCACTCTGTGTGAACGCCACAACGTCTGGATTGTCCTTTACGAGTTCAAGAACGTCTTTTCTAGAAGGAAGTCTTGGATCCGCAAGGTAGAGTTTGTACATGGTATCCTTCTTAGCGATGAAATTTGTGAGGAATTCGATGGCTATCAACTTGTTAGGTGATTTTGCGTTGATCATGAAACCTTGGACACCCACAAAAGGTTTGGCAGGAACGCCTGGTTCGAGTTCTGGTATCGGAGCGACTCCATAGTTTATACCATTATCTTTGTAATCTTTTATAGCCCAAGGACCGTTTATGATCATTGCAGCAAGCCCTTCTTTGAACATTGAATCCATGGTACCGTAGTTATCGCCAGGTGTGAGAATTCCTTCGTCTATCATTCTCTTGATGAGTTTGGCACCCTTGATAGCACCTTCATTTGCAAGTCCAATATCTGTTACGTCGAGACCTTGTTCAGTAGCTTTGAAAACGTATCCGCCGTAACCGAATATGAAAGGTGCAGAGAAGTAGAAATTTGCCACATCGTAAATGAATCCCCTAACTTCTCCTCCGAATTCCTCATCGATTTGTTTGGCTAGTGTTATGAGTTCTTCCATGGTTTTCGGAGGTTCTTGAACATAGTCCTTGTTATAGATGAGGGCCACAGCTTCCATAGCATAGGGTAATCCGTAGAGTTTACCGTTGTAGGTGAAAGCATTGAGAGCGGTGTCGTAGAAATATTTCAAATCACTGAAATTTGGAATGGGTTCAATCAAACCGTTGACAGCAAGTTCTCCAACCCAGTCGTGAGCTCCAACGATGATGTCTGCACCTTGACCTTGGGGAGCAGCTGTTAAGAACTTGGACTTTATACTTCCGAAGTCAACATACTGTACTTCCACTGGGACTCCGTATTTAGCTTTGAATTCTTCGCCGAGCTTCTGAAGAATATCGACCTGTTTCTCAGAACACCAAATAGTGAGTTTAACTTGAGCTAACATCAAAACAGAAACCACAACCAACATCAAAACCAAAAATTTCCTCACTTTGGACACCTCCTTATAAGTTAATAAAAGTTCTAAAATCACAAAATTCACATTATGATTCCACCGAAATTTTAACACTGCTTTCGCAGAATGTCAATTTTTTCAACGAAGCGAGGAATTTGTCATTTTTTTATTTATATAAGGAATCGTTTCTATTTTTTGCTTGGTTGTTTGTTAATCCTCTTGACATGATGTAAATTGTGAGTTAATATAAATGAGCAGTCTAGTGTTAATTTATTGACGTAATAATGTTTCGTTCGAGGAGTGATCCTCCTTGCGGAAAATCCTCTACGTCGTTTCGATTTTCATCATTTTGGCTTTCATCTCCTCCTGTGTTGGGCCAGTAAACGACTTATTCCAAGGAGATTCAGGAGACCACCAATCATTTCAGACAAGTTCTGTTTCGTATCCCAAGTACCCTGTTGTGTATCAAATATTCATAAGATCGTTCTTTGACAGCAACGGTGACGGTGTTGGAGATATAAATGGTATCACTGAGAAGGCTGATTATTTGAAAGAGCTGGGAGTAGATGCTGTTTGGCTTATGCCTTTCAACGAGTCGATTTCATATCACGGTTACGATGTTGTCAACTATTACGAAGTGGAGAACGACTATGGTAACCTTGAAGATCTCGTAGAGATGATACAAACCCTTCATTCAAAAGGGATAAAAGTCATCATGGATCTCGTTATAAATCACACGTCGGATCAGCACCCTTGGTTCCTCGATGCGATAGAGAACACCACATCTTCTAAGTATTGGAATTACTACATAATGACTCTGGAAGATAGAACTGGGTGGGACCATTGGCATTGGAAAGTAAACAGTAAAGGACAAAAAGTGTGGTATTTTGGATTGTTCGGCCCATCGATGCCAGATTTGAATCATAATAATCCAGATGTTAAAGAGGAAATCAAAAAAATCGCCGATTTTTGGATCTCCAAGGGAATAAATGGTTTCAGAATAGACGCAGCAAAGCACATATTCGGATGGTCTTGGGACGATGGAATCCATGAATCGGCAAATTATCTGGAATGGTTTGAAGACTACGTTCTATCCAAGAAACCTGATGCCATAATAGTCGGAGAGGTATACGATGGGAATGCTTCCACTTTGTCTGTTTTCACAATTCCTGTATTCAATTTTGCCCTCATGTTTGGAATAAGAAACCATCCTGAAGGTATCGATGGAATGATTATCGATAACTGGGTAGAGAATTCCTTCCTTTTTCTGGAAAATCATGATTTGGTCAGAATGTTTTCGCACTTACAAGAATACTATGAAAAGTTTTCTGAAGAAGATTATCCGTTCATTAAAAAACGTCTCGCGTTTTGGTACGCTTTGTTGTTTACGCTCGAAGGATCTCCAACCATCTATTACGGTGGAGAAATTGGAACAAGAGGTTTTAAATGGCATGGACCAGTTTATGATGAGCCAGTTAGAGAGCCTATGCAGTGGTACGCATCGGGTGACGGGCCGGGACAAACAAGCTGGACGAAAGAGGTTTATCAAAACGCGGGTGTGACTTTTGGAAATGCAAGTGAAGACAGTTGCGTGTACGACGATCCGTTCGATGGGTTTTCTGTTGAAGAACAAGAGAAGGATCCAAAGAGTTTGCTGAGTTTCGTTAAGTTCATGCTGGATTTCAGACATACTCACGATGCTCTCATGAACGGAGAACAGCGAATTTTTAAAGATTGGAAAAATTTAATAGCTTTCTACAGAATCACTTCTTTTGAAAAGCTCTTGATAGTTGCAAATCCCGATCCTTATTGGTCCAATTCCTTCTTTTTTGAGGGGAACATGGATTTGATTCTAGAAGTGGATTTCGAAAATTTCACATGGTCGGAGAAAATGGAAAGCTACTCCAAAGGGCAGAATTTTGAAGTACCACCTATGAAGCTTTACGTATTCAAAAGCGAGTGAGGAGGTGCGAAAATGAAGAAGGTTTTTCTGGTGCTTTTGATCTTATCGTTGGTGCTCTTTGGCTGTTTGAGAAAACCACCTGTTCTCGAAAATCTCTCTCTTGTCACCGTGGACGGAGATTTGAGTGATTGGGGAGACAAGCTCGTGTCAGATGCGAGTGACGATTCAAAGTGGGGATCTGATAACGAGCTCTTGAAAGTGGGACTTCTGTTCGACGGGGCGAACATTTACGTTGCAGGCGAATATTACCTAGGAGGGGAAGGAAATCAAAATGTATTTCTTGCACTAATAGACATCGTTGGTAGAACCGGTGCCAGCGAAGTCAATTATACGGGCCTGAACAATTCTACGAGACATTACAGTTTTTCAACAGGAGACATAGACATTATATTTGAAGCGAATCAAGACGGTAGCGAGTACAAAGTCTGGGAAGTGAACAACGATGGAAGTCTTGTGGAGATCACAGATCAAGTGAATGTTCAGGTAGGAACAGGTTCAACTGTTGTTGAAGTTCAAATACCAATTACGGAGAGTGCTACGCAAGTGAAAGGAGTTTTTGCAATTAGCGGCGGAACTGGAGGAGGAAAACAGTGGGTCGGAGATTTTTATCCTTCGCAGCCTGATCACGATGCAACGAACGACGGTGGAATGACAGAACCTGCCAATGTTGGAAACTTTGTTGTGAGTGATAGTGAAGGAAACATTTCAGAAGAAACAAACCAAACCGAGCCAACCTCCTCTGAGACTCCAGCATCAGAGAATCAGATTTCTCAAGAAGCAATTGTGGTGGACGGTGATTTGAGCGATTTAGGGACTCCTGTTGCAACTAACACTTATACAGGTGGAGGAAATGGTGCAGATCTCTACAGACTCTATCTCACATACGACGCCACGTACCTTTACATAGGGTTTGATACTCAAAATACGGGATCCTGGGATGTTGCTTACGGTATAGGAATAGATGTTGGACCAGGTGGATATTACACGGGCAGTTCGGATGCTTGGGGAAGAAAAGTGAATTTCGATGCTGGATACGCGATAGATCACGAAATATACTTCTGGTGGGGTTGGGATTCTGGACTTGGATCGAACAACTTCTGTGTTTGGAATGGCGGTGGTTGGGATTATCATGCCATATCTGATATCGGTGGTAGCTTTGCTTACACTGGTGATACAACAAATGGGCTTCAGACGATGGAGATTGCGATTCCATGGACAGCACTCGGCGGAAAACAAAGCGTTGCCGTTGTAGTTTGGGTCGCAGGGGGAGATGGTTCCTCAGCGGTTGACGGTGTGCCTTACGACTCGACTGTTGAAGTTTTAAGCAATAGTGACAGCGAATGGACCGATGAGGATACCTTCACGAATTTGTACCTTCTTCAAGTGAATTGAGGGGGTGAATGTTTTGAAAAAATTAATACCCGCTTTGTTGGTGATGTTTCTCTTTTCCGGTTGTATGACACTTCTCAACATAAAACTCCCCGATGGCGTCTACGTGGTGGGAGATTTCACTAACGGTGTTCCGAAACCCGAATACAAAATGGAGCTTCAGGGTGGAGTTTACACCCTGGAGCTTTCTTCCTCCGTCTTAACATTTGAAAACAACATAGCTTGGTACCAAGTTGTTATGGTAGTGGACGGAAAACCAATGAAGGCATCTTCTGGGATTCCCATCTGGAGCGAAAAAATAGGAGACACTATAACAATATACGCGTCTTCTGATTTGATGGAAGATGGTACTGCGAAGGGTGTAGGAGACAGTGAGAAAGAAACGGGTCCTTGGTACTGTGCGGGGAATTTCAACAACTGGACTCTTGAAGAGATGACTTATCAAAACGGCAAATTCGTCCTCGAGACTGGCTGCTTTGTGACAAGTGGTCAAACTATCGAATACAAAATAGCGAGGAATTCCGATTGGATTCCGTATGAAGAGCAATTCGATGGAGTCTCTTACAACGCTGGATACGGAGAAAATGCGGTGTTTGTTGCAGATAAAGACGGAACACTCGTGATAGAATTCGATCCCAGGTTCAGTCTTCTAAAAGCGTACGTGAAGTGAGGTGATGAATGTGAGAAAGGTACTCTCATTTACAAGCTTAGTGATCTTTTTGTTCTCTCTTTCTTTCGCGTTCTCGCCGTCCGATTCTTTGAAGATAGGTTACAACTACGACTTGGACTCACAGGTTGGCAGTAGCTATTCTGAACTTTATCTCTCTGGTTCCAACCTTTCCGGAGAGTTTACAACAAAGGATTTGAGATTAGATTCGGGTTACATAAAACTCGACACAGATACGATGGATTTAAGTGCTTACTACAACAGAGTGTTCGGTTCGACGGGAGATTGGTTAGGGGTATACAACATATCTTCTGGAAGAAACGGTATTGAATTGCAAGCGTTCGGCTTCAGGGCTGTTACAACAGGTGATGTGCTCTATCTCCAGTATAGGGGCAACATATCTAACTTTTTCTTTAGTACCATGTTGGGAAAAAGAAATACTGTGAACGATGTTTATTTTGACTTTTCGTGGGAGCCAAATCTTCGCTACTTTGGAGAGCTAGGTGCTAGTTACTTGGAAAAAGCAGACGTGAACAATTTGTTTTACATGGTCGGAGTTTCCACATCGGATTGGAAGCACGGAATCAGAATTACAGGTGTGGGATCGGAAACTCATCTTGATTATTGTAGCTTTGTGAATGACTACTCTATAAAAGGGGATACACTTGTCAACCTCTGGACCACTTTGGGAGACTTCAAACTTTGGTTCGATTACAAGTGGAAGGATCAAATTCCAAAGTATGGTTTGGAATACTCGAAAGGAGATGTGTGGTTCAAAGTTTGGAAGCAAGGAACGAGAATCGATGCTGACATACTGAACTGGGATGATTTCAAGCTAGAGGTTGGAAAGAATTTCAATTTCATAGGATTCAATGGAAAAGTGTCCTATTCCTTTGGAAAACCAGCTCACGATTCCACCACTTCACTGGGTGAAGTTTTCTATGCAGAACTTTCGAGATCTTTTGGAAATATGAACTTCTTTGCGAAGTGGCAGTATTTGAACACACTTTACACGGAAGCTTATACCGCTTATTACGAACTCAAGCTTTCTTCGGGTAATTCAGAATTCAAGTTGGCTCTTGGAGACGGTGATTTCTCCAACAACGTGAATTTCGTAAAGAAATTCACTTTCGAATTTTCAACGTGGTGGTAAGGAGGTGCGTAGAGCATGAAAAAGATTCTAGTGCTGATCACTTTGTTGTTGAGTGTATTTGCTTTTTCAGATGTTTTTGTTGAAAACGGCAAAGTTGTCTTCACGTTCGAATGGGAAGGAGCGAAAGTAGTTTATCTGGCAGGAACCTTCAACAACTGGAGCCCAACGGCTCTTCCAATGGAGGAAGTGGAGCCAGGACTTTGGAGAGTAGAGTTGGAATTGGAACCGGGAACTTATCAATATAAATACGTTATAGATGGAACCATGTGGAGGGAAGACCCGAATGCTCCAGGATACGTAGATGATGGTTTTGGAGGATACAACGGAATATTCACTCTTGTTGAGAAAGAGGGAGAACTGTTCATCGTTGGTCCTGAAAAGAAAGGAGGTGAAAAGAAATACGAGCCCAACCCGAACAGAAAAGATACGATCTTTGTTGAAGACAATGTGGTTGTTTTGAGATACTACAATCCGGATGCGGAATACGTAACAATTGCAGGTAGTTTCAACAATTGGAACTCCGAAGAGATAGAAATGTACCAGATAGGTGATGGGTGGTGGGAAGGAGTTCTCGAACTTGGCCCTGGTATATACGAATATAAGTTCGTTGTGAACGGTGAGGAATGGGTAACCGATCCGAACGCTTTCGCCTTTGTAGACGATGGTTTTGGTGGAAAAAACGGAGTGTTCGAAGTCTATGAAGAGGACGGCGTTTTGAAGGTTAAATCACCCGTGGAAGAAACAGCAATTAGCGAACCAACAGCGTCTGAGAAAGTCGAAGAAAGTTTTAAAGAGGGTGTGAGTGTTCGGGATGGATATGTTGTCTTTGTTGTGAAGAAACCAGACGCTTCGGAAGCGTATGTTGCAGGTAGTTTCAACAATTGGAGTACAAACGCCAATCCTATGGAGAGGGTAGGCGATTATTGGGTTGCTGAAATCAAGCTAGATCCAGGAACTTATCAGTACAAGTACGTCTTCATCATCTCTGGGAATCAAGTATGGCAAGAAGATCCTTATGCTCCTTCTTATGTTCCAGATGGTTTTGGAGGAAAAAATGGTGCGTTCAAACTTGAGGAACAAGATGGTGAACTTGTTATAAAGCCTCTCGAAGAGAAATCCGAAGGAACCGTTCCTTTTTTCGGAAAGTACACGATTGATTTGGAATACGAATATGCAACAGATACCATTCTAAAGTCGTTGGCTGGATCTCACCAACTGACACTCGGTGTGAGCACGGATCTTCTGAAGGCATATCTCACATTCGAACCTACCGGCTCTTTTTTACAGAGTGGATTGATCTATGCAGGAACAGAAGGATTTAGAGTAGTAGGTCATTACAACACTCCCATTCTTGGTGAGTTTCCGTTCAACGCACAGTTCCATGGCACAGGTTTTGGAGCTGAAGTGTCTTTCTCCCAAGTTAAGATGCTTGCAGATGTAGGGTTTGATACAGATGCAACAAAGGATAGATTTTTAGTAGGTGCCTCAACAGGAAATTTTGGTGCATACTTTGGTGTGAATTACTTGTTTGGAGCAGAAACGGAGAGTATCTCTGGATTTTTTTCCTTCGATGTTTTTGGGACGAAAAACACCGTTTGGGCTGGAGTGACTTTCCCAGGGACTCCGTTGTTCTTTGTGAACGTCACCTCTGAAAACGATGTTTTCGACTTGACGTATCTCTGCTATTCGAAGACATCAGAATCTGAGAAAGGTTTCCTCGAAGGGAAAATGCGCGTTTTCGACTTGGAACTTTACGGAAACTACAATTTCAACAACAACACCTACACCGTGAGTGCGTCATATGTTTTTAAAGAGACGTACGCCCTTGGAGTTGCTTACAGGTACGGTGACTACAACAACTTTGAAGAGGACCCTGACAAGATAACTGTTTTCGGTGAACTCAGAAACGATACAGCAAAAGCAAGGCTAGGAGTCACTTACGATGCTTATAAGAATATATTCTTGAATTTCCATGGTGAAGTAACTTTCTAATAAAGTTGAGTGAGGTGATCTGATGTGAGGAGTAAACTTTGGATATTAGTGGTTCTTTTAATTTCTGCCTTTGTGTTCTCGGAGACGACCATTATAGTCCATTATCATCGTTACGATGGGAAATACGAGGGATGGAATCTTTGGATATGGCCAGTGGAGCCAGTATCACAGGAAGGAAAAGCTTATCAATTTACAGGTGAAGATGATTTTGGTAAAGTGGCTGTAGTAAAACTGCCTTTAGATCTCACAAAGGTGGGGATAATCGTGAGATTGAACGAGTGGCAGGCGAAAGATGTTGCGAAAGATAGGTTTGTAGAGATCAAGAATGGCAAAGCGGAAATATGGATTCTCCAGGGTGTAGAAGAAATTTTCTATTCGAAACCGGACACTTCACCGAGAATTTTCTTTGCTCAAGCTCGTTCAAATAAGGTGATAGAGGCGTTTCTCACAAATCCGGTTGATACTAAGAAAAAGAATCTCTTCAAAGTTACGGTTGACGGAAACGAGATACCGATTTCTAAGGTAGAAAAGGCGGATCCTACTGATGTCGACGTCACAAACTACGTGAGAATTGTTCTGGCAGAACCTTTGAAGGAGGAAGACTTGAGGAAGAACGTTGAATTGTCGATCGAGGGATACAAATCTGCAAGAGTTATCATGATGGAAATCCTCGATGAATATTACTACGATGGGGATCTTGGGGCCATCTATTCTCCTGATAAGACGATTTTCAGAGTATGGTCACCGGTGGCAAAATGGGCAAAAGTCCTTCTTTTCAAGGGTGGCGACGACGAAGAACCTTACAAAACGGTTGATATGGAGTACAAAGGCAACGGTGTGTGGGAAGCAATTGTAGAAGGTGATCTCGATGGTGTTTTCTATCTGTACCAACTTGAAAGTTATGGAAAAGTGAGGACAACAGTTGATCCGTATTCCAAAGCAGTCTACACTAACAGCAAAAAGAGTGCAGTTGTTGATCTTTCGAAAACGAATCCCGAAGGTTGGAAAGAAGATAAAGGGCCAGATATCAATGGTTACGAGGATGCCATAATTTACGAGATACACGTGGCAGACATCACAGGACTTGAAAATTCCGGCGTGAAGCACAGAGGCCTTTACCTTGGTCTTACGGAGGAGAACACAAAAGGGCCGGGTGGTGTTTCAACTGGACTTTCTCATCTTGTGGAACTCGGTGTGACGCACGTTCATATATTACCTTTCTTCGACTTTTACACTGGTGATGAAACCAACAAGAATTTCGAAGAGTATTACAATTGGGGATACGATCCATATCTCTTCATGGTCCCAGAGGGAAGATACGCAACAGATCCAGCGAATCCTTACGTAAGAATCAAGGAAGTAAAGGAGATGATCAGGGCGCTTCACAAACACGGTATTGGTGTGATCATGGATATAGTCTTTCCTCACACTTTTGGTATAGGAGAACTTTCAGCATTCGATCAGACGGTGCCTTACTACTTCTACAGAATGGATAAAACAGGAGCGTACCTCAACGAAAGTGGGTGTGGTAATGTTATCGCAAGCGAAAGACCTATGATGAAAAAGTTCATTGTGGATACAGTTACGTATTGGGTAAGAGAATATCACGTTGACGGTTTCCGTTTCGATCAAATGGGGCTCATAGATAAAAAGACTATGCTAGAAGTAGAGAAAGTGTTACACAGCATCAATCCAGACATCATAATTTATGGTGAACCTTGGGGCGGTTGGGGTGCTCCTATTAGATTTGGTAAGTCGGACGCTGCGGGCACACACATAGCAGTGTTCAACGATGAGTTCAGAGATGCTGTCAGGGGATCCGTCTTCAACCCGAGTGTAAAAGGTTTCGCAATGGGAGCATACGGAAAGGAAACGAAGATAAAGAGAGGTGTTGTTGGAAGTATAAACTACGATGGAAAACTCATAAAGAGTTTCGCTTCTGATCCTGAGGAAACGATCAACTACGTCGCTTGTCACGACAATCACACACTTTGGGACAAAAACTATCTCGCCGCTAAAGCAGATAAGAGAAAGAAATGGACAGAGGAGGAGTTAAAGAACGCTCAGAAACTATCAGGGGCTATCATTTTAACTTCGCAGGGTGTGGCCTTCCTTCACGGAGGACAGGACTTCTGTAGAACTAAGAATTTCAACGATAATTCCTACAACGCACCGATATCAATAAATGGGTTTGACTACCAAAGGAAGTATCAGTTCATAGACGTATTCAACTACTACAGAGGTCTCATAAAACTTAGAAAAGAACATCCAGCTTTCAGGTTAAAGAGTGCTGAAGATATAAAGAAACATCTTGAATTTCTCCCTGGTGGTAGAAGGATAGTAGCGTTCATGCTCAAGGATCATGCAGGTGGTGATTCATGGAAGGACATAATTGTTATATACAACGGAAATCCGAAGGAAGTGACTTACAAGCTTCCTGAAGGAAGATGGAATCTCGTCGTAAACGGTCAAAGGGCGGGAACTGATGTTATAGAAGAGGTAGAGGGAACAATAAAGCTAGAGCCACTTTCTGCGTATGTCCTGTACAGAGAGTGAAGGAAGGTGAGTTTTAAGGAGGAAGAAGAAGCCCCAGCAACTGCTGGGGCTTTGAATCTAAGGGGGTAGAAAAGTATGAAAAGATCGATGAGTATCATTTTTATCCTTCTCGCAGCGATTGTACTTTTTCCTCAACAGTTTCAATTGGAGAAAATACTTGGTTTCAGCGATGTTTCAGCATTGAGTTTTGAAAATGGATATCTCATTTTTGGTACGGGAAGCGGAGAAATAGTGATTTTCAAAGATGGAACGTATTTCAAGGCTTTCAAGATCCACGGAGGCAGAGTAAACGATGTGGAGTTTAAAGATAAATTTGTCGTAAGTGCTTCGGATGATGGAACAATTGGTTTGACGAATATCGAGACTGGCGAGATTAAATTCTTGAAAGGGCACAAAAAGGGGGTTTCGTCCGTTGCTATTTCTGGCGATAGAATTTTCAGCGCATCGCTCGACGGAACGGTTAGAATCTGGTCACTTTCCGATGGAAAAGAAATTGCTCTTCAGCGTTTCGGACCACCTGTTGTTCGGATAGCGACATTTGGGAACAAATATGTGGTTGGATTGGCGAACGGTCTGGCCGTGATAAAAGACCTTTCTAATGCTTCTTTTGCTGTGCCATTGAGGGCTCACCCGGAGGGGATGAAAGAGATAGTGTTCTCAAATGATGGTCGGTTTGTAGCAACTTGTGGTGGGAATTCTGTAAAAGTATGGAATCCCCAGAATGGAAAATTAATTCTTCAAAAAGATTATGTTATAACGATAAACGACATCGATTTCATTGACGAGAGACGTCTCGTATTTGTAACGGATGATTATAAAGCGATTATTTTGGACGTGGAGAAGAATGAAATAGTGAAATCTGTAAATGCTCACAATAATTTTGCTCTTCTCGTTTCTTCAGATAATGGTGTAATTGTAACTTATGGAATGGATGGAGTGGTGAAAGTTTGGAACTCAGAGTTCGAACTGCAATACTCACTGTTTGGCCACAAGCTTGCTGTTAACGCCATTGCTGTTTCTAGTGATCGAAAAACTATATTAAGCGGTGGGGACGACAGAGAAATAATAGTGTGGGATATGGACAGAGGTGTTCCAAAGCGCAAGATAAAGGCTCTTTCCTCCGTCAGAAAGATAATGGTTCTCGAAGAAGAGATCCTCGCTTGTTTGGATAGTAACGCGGTAAAGGTATATAACATGAACACTGGGAAACTAGTCAAAAGAGTGAAAGTGGGGACTACAAGTACCATGGATGTTGCCGTGTACGATGGAAAACTAGCTGTTGGTTTTTACGATGGAAGTGTCGCGTTGTTTAGTTATCCATCTTTTGAAGAAATATGGCGAATTGACACCGGTCACGAAATTGTTCAAACTATTGATGTGAATGACAGATTTCTGGCGTACGGTGTATCCTATTCTGATCCTAAAGGTAAGATAGGTTACGTAGAAGTTTTCGATGTCGAAACTGGTGAAAAGCTGACAACATTCAAGGCTCACAACGGAAACGTCAACGTACTGCAGATGGTTGGGGATCTTCTTCTAACTGGAGGGGAAGATGGAAAAATCGTTCTTTGGAATTTGGAAAACAAATCTAAGATGAGAGAGGTCTCTCTAAAGGAGCCGATATCTTCGATCTATGTGCATGAGAATCTTGCCTTCATCGGAACATGGAACGGAAATCTACATGTTTTTGACTTTCCAAATCTCACTCCGGTAGTAACTTCGAAGGTGTCAGATCAAAAGATTGGGCAGCTTTGTATTGTGGAAGGCGAATTGTTTGTTCCGTGTGGTGATGGAAAGATTAGAATCTTCAGGATAAAAGAATGAGGGGGTTCCCCCTCTTTTTCTTTTAAACAAGCCTCTCACTTATCATCATAGAAGAAAGAATGGATGTTCCTACCAAAACAACTTCTTTGTTAGATAAGCTCCCCTTCTCCACAATCACTTCCTTGTTCATGGGATGAACTTGTCTTCTCGTCTCCGAAACTATTTTTTCAAAAATCTTCGGTGGCAGAAAAACACCTTCTCCTCCTACAATTACAATCTCTGGGCTCAATATGTTCACAAGATTTACGATGCCATCTATCAAAATGGTGGTGAATTCGTCTAAAATTCTCTTTGCGGTTTCATCTTGATCGTAAATTTTGCAAAGAGTTTCGAATTTCTCATACATCGTTTTCCCAGGGAGAGATTTTTCTTTCTCGTATTGATGAACGCAGTGAGAAATAGAAGTATTTGCTTCCCAGCATCCTATCCTTCCACAGAAACATGGTCCTCTGTCGTACATTTTCATGTGACCTATTTCGCCTGCTGCGTTGAAAGATCCTCTATAGAGCTTCCCTTCGATTACTATCCCTCCTCCTATTCCTTCTCTCACGAGTATGTAAACAATGTTTTTTCTATCACCGTAGTGTTTGTTCCTCATCGTTTCGGCGAGTGCGGCGAGGTTTGCGTCATTTTCAAGGTACACTTCAAAAACCTTGAAGTATTTTTCCACATTCACATCACGCCATCTGTTCAAATTCGGAGCAAAAGCAAGCTTTTTATGAGTTTTATCGACAGAACCGGGAACTCCAATGACGATGAGGGGAAAAACGCCTGGGAATCGTGATATTCGTTCTGTTAATACTCTGAAACATTCTTCGGGTGTATCAGGTGTATCGAACTCATCGATGACTTCCACCGAACCATCGAAGAACGAAAGTCCAATGAGGGAGTGTGTTACTCCCAGATCAACAACAATTGCCTTTGAAAAATCTCTGTTTACGTAAAGCCTTTTGGAATGTCTTCCAAGTTTTGATGGCAGAATGCCTTTTTCGTAAATCATCTTCTTTTTCTTCATCTCGTTTACAAGTTTTGTGACGGTACTAGGATCAAGTCCCGTCTTCTCCGAGATCATATTGCGTGTTACACCTGGTTCGAATCTTATAATATTGAGTATTCTCAACTTGTTTATAATTCTTGTTTGTTTTGGAGAGTAGACTTCCATATCTTTCAATTAGACAACCTCCTTCATTGAACTTCTACACCTGCGGCAAGCTTCATAATTTTTTCCTGAGTGGCTTCCTTAGCATCGATTATACCAGCGAGCTTTCCAAAACTCATCACTGCTATTCTGTCACTCATTTGGAGAATCTCCGGGAGCTCTGAAGATACCATGATAACTCCTACACCTTCTTTTGCAAGCTCCGACATAATTTTGTATATTTCTGCCTTTGCTCCCACGTCTATTCCCCTTGTTGGTTCGTCCAATATTAATATTTTAGGTTTTAAAGCTAACCATTTCGCTACTACCACTTTTTGTTGATTCCCGCCGGAAAGGTATAGAACTTTCCTGTCTGGATAAGGAGGTCTTATGTCAAGGGTTTCTATAGCCCATTCCGCGAGTTCTTTTTCTCTTTTAAAGGATATGAACGGTCCTTTTTTTATCCTATCCAGACTGGGTAGCGATACGTTGTGCATAATACTCATTATGAGTATAAGTCCGAGCCTTTTTCTGTCCTCTGGCACGAAACCTATACCATTTTCTATAGCTTTCAATGGATGATCTATTTCCACTTTTTGCCCCTCTACGTACACTTCTCCGGATTTTTTCGGTCTGAATCCAAATATCGTCTCCATGAGTTCTGTTCTTCCTGCTCCTACCAATCCTGCAAAACCAAGAATTTCTCCTTTTCTCAGACTAAAGGATACATTTTCAAAGCCTTCACCTGAAAGGTTTTTCACTTCCAATATCACTTCTCCGGGTTCATGTCGTTCTTTTATGTAGAACTTCTCCAATTTTCTTCCTACCATCATTTCTACTATTTTTTCTTTCGTAAGATTTTCTGTCTTATCTGTTCCTATATGTTCTCCATCTCTAAGAACAGTTACCCTGTCGGATATTTCAAAGATCTCTTCCAATCGATGGGAGATGAAAAGAACCGCCACTCCTCTTTCTTTGAGTTTTTTAACTACTTCGAATAGTTTTTCGGTTTCCTTTTGTGTGAGTGATGATGTTGGTTCATCGAGTATGAGTACTTTTGCTTTCTTGTACAGTGCCCTTCCTATCTCTACCATTTGCTGAATTGCTATAGAATATCTCCCGAGTTTCTCCTGGGGATCTATATCTATGTCGAGTTCATTTTTCATAAATTTTTTCGCTTCTTCATACATCTTTTTGTAATTGACAAACATGAATTTTTTTCTTTCATCGCCCATGAACATGTTCTCCGCTACAGACAGATTGTCCATAACCGAAAGTTCTTGGAAAACCGTTACTATACCTGCCTTTATCGCTTCGCTAGGATGATTCCATCTCACTTTTTTCCTTTCGTAGATAATCTCTCCTTCATCTGGTTGATATACCCCTGATATCACTTTCATTAAAGTGCTCTTGCCTGCACCATTTTCTCCAACTATCGCGTGTACTTCGCCGGGGTAAAATTCTAAACTGACTCCTTTCAGCGCGTGTACACCAGGAAACCTTTTGTGTATATTTCTCACTTCAAGTATTGGTTTCATCTTTCTTTCGCCCTCCTGATCTGGTCCACTGCTATTGCTATGATAATCACTATTCCTATTACAACTTGCTGCCAGAATGATGACACTCCGAGAAGTATCATTCCATTTCTGAGGACCCCCATGATAACGGCGCCCAGGAAAGCTCCTAATATCGTTCCTTCACCACCGGATAAACTTGTTCCTCCTATCACCGTTGCTGCTATAACGTCCAATTCGTATCCTTGACCCGCATTCGGTTGCGCAACACCCAACCATGCTGTTAACAGGAAACCAGCGAACGCAGCTAGAAATCCGTTTATTGTATATACCATGATAAGTATCCTGTCTGTTTTTATTCCAACTAGTTTCGATGCTTCCAGATTCCCTCCTATCGCGTAGATTCTTCGACCTGTTACTGTATACTTCAGGAATATATGAGCAATCACTCCTATCACTGCCATGTAAATTACGGGTACTGGCACTGGACCTATCATTCCTTGACCATGTACTGTGAAGCTCTCCGGGAAGGGTGATATCGGCCATCCCCCGCTTAAGACGTAGGCAAGTCCTCTTCCTACACTGAGCATTCCTAAAGTGCTGATGAACGGTGCGAGTTTTGCTTTTGTTATCAACATTCCATTAGCGAGTCCAAATCCTACTCCTACAAGTAAACCTACTATCACACTCCAGAATGGTGATATTCCCTTTTCGTTCATCAACAGACCCATCACAACACTGGATATTCCCAGTATTGATCCTACCGACAGGTCTATTCCCGCTGTTACTATCACCATTGTCATTCCAAACGACATAATCGCTATAAAGGATACATTTAGTATTACAGTGAATATGTTTTCAACTGTTAAAAACTCTTTTGTTGTTATACCTAAAAATATCACAATGGCTACCAGTATTAAAAATATTCCTGCTTCTTTTGCTTTAAACAATTTCTTCCACAACTCAATCAAGCCTCCTTTGAATCCTGAATTTTACGATTTAAACAGAAGAGGGGGAATCCCCCCTCTTCTGGTTCATCAGCGTTTGCTGTAGATCTTTTTGGCGTATTCGTAGAATTGATCGACATTTTCTTCTGTCACAACGTCAACACCTGTATCGATGATGTAGTCAACCGTTCCATCTTCTCTAACGACTTTTGGAAGCATTTTTAATGTGTTTTCTACTCCTACTTTCACCATGTTGTAGAGGACAAGAACGGAAAGGTAGCCCATGTCATAAGGTCTCTGACCAACAAGACCTTTTACTGCCCCTGCTTTCACAAGTTCAAGCTCAGGAAGAAGGGTGTCAAATCCTACAACCAACAGATCTTTCATTTTCTTTGGACCGCCAAGAGCAGAAATAACAGTTTCTTTCGGAGCAAAAAGTGGCCAACCACCAGACATGAACCAACCATCGAGATCCGTGTACTTTCTGGTCACATCTCTTATGATTTGGATAGCCTTAGCTGAATCGTCGTTACACGGGAATGGATCCGCAACATAGACTATTTCCCGACCGCTCTGTTTAGAATATTCCTCCAAAGCGTCTTTGAAACCTTTAATTCTTTCATTCAGATTGAGAGCAGCGAGTCCTCCTGTGAGAATGGCGAGTTTGATGGTTTTTTTCTCTGGTTTGTACTTTTCTATCAGTTGTGCCATGAGCTTTCCTGCCTCGTATCCTCCATTGTAGTTGTTGGTTCCTATGTACACGTATCTTCCGCTGTCAGGAGAGTCGGAGTCGAAGGTGATAACAGGGATCCCTTTATCCAGAGCTCTTTTAATCACCACTTTGATAGCTTCAGGATCGTTTGGTGAGATCCCTATTCCGTCAACACCTTTTACGATGTAACTCAAAATCTTTTCTGCTTGCTTTGCAGCATCTGCTTCAACCGGTGCATCGAAAATCGCTTTGATTCCAAGTTGCTCTGCTGCATCTTTCATACCATTTTCCACTGCAAACCAATACGGGTTATTGAGAGATTTGGGGGAGAGCAATATGGTTATGTCTTCAGAAAAAGCAAATGCCGAGATCAACAAGATCAATCCGAGAACAAGTAACCCTTTCTTCATGAAAAACACCTCCTTGAAATTGGAATGTAACATTTAATTAACAGTTTCTGTTGTTTGTTGATGGAGTTCTTGTTTTGCTAACGGATAAAAGCGTTTCTCAGCATCGCGTAGAGTTAATTTCCAACAGAATCGAATTAATACATTGTATATTATCCTATTTTGAGCACTATCATTACAAATGTCATTTTTGATAGAAAAGAGGAGAATTTATATCGTAATTAAGAATAATCATTCGTAGTTGTCTGTAAAAGTAAAAGATTATAAAATTTCTGGGAATGTTTATCCTTTCACCGCGCCGGCACTCAGTCCTGCAATGATTCTGTTCTGGAACACCAAAACTAGTATTACAAGCGGGAGCGTAACAATGACCGCGGCTGCCATGAGCTGTCCCCAAGGTATTTCGTACTGGGAAGCTCCTTTGAAGAGAGCAACCGCCACTGGAACAGTATAAAGGCTGGGTTTCTGCATGAAAGTGAGGGCGAAGAGAAACTCATTCCATGCGGCAATAAAAGTTAAAAGGCCTGTTGCCACGAGTCCTGGAGCGGACATAGGGAGCACTATCGACCACAATGTTCTCAACTTGGATGCTCCGTCGATGAAGGCGGATTCTTCAACCTCCTTTGGAAGCTCTCTGAAGAAGCTTTGGAGTACCCAGACTGTCAAGGGTAAATTCATTGCTGTGTAGGGAATGATCAATCCTGTGTAGGTGTTGATCAACTTCAAGCTTCTGAGTATCAGAAAGAGTGATCCGAGAATGGACACCTGTGGAAACATGCTTACCGCAAGGATTAAAGACATTACGATGACTTTCCCTTTGAATTTCAGTCTTGCAATTGCGTACCCAGCAAGAGATCCGACAACAAGTGCCAGCAGTGTCGTTATTCCAGCCACTATGATACTGTTCTTTATGTTTATGTGAAAAGGCCTTTCTTTAAAGACTTTTACGTAGTTTTCGAAGGTAACTCTTTTTGGAAACAAACTAGGATTCTTCTCGAATAAATCTTGATCGGGTTTGATCGAGGAGATGAAAGCCCAATAAAGTGGAAACACGCACCAAACGAGGATAAGAGCAACTGCTATGTAGAGAAGAATCTTTTGCATTATTGAAAGACTCATGCGTTTTCCCTCCTCAGTCTAACTTGAGTCTCAAAGACTTTATGTAAATGATTGCGAATATGGATATGAGGACAAATATGAACACAGAAATGGCAGAGCCGTATCCAAACCATGCACCTGTAAACGCTCTATCCATTAGTACGTGCCTGTTGTAAACTGCTAGTGTTTCTGTGTTTACCGCTCCACGTGTCATGATGTACACGACATCGAACACACGTAGAGCATCCAAAGTTCTGAATATTAACGCAACACCTATTGTTGGAGTTATAAGAGGAAGTGTGATCCTGAAAAATCGCTGGATGGTATTCGCACCATCTATTCTGGCTGCTTCGTATATATCTTCGGGAATCACTTGTAACCCTGCCAGTATCAAAAGAGCCATGAATGGAGTTGTTTTCCACACATCAACAAATATGATTGCCCACATGGCTAAACCCGGTGTTCCAAGGATTGGTGTTCCAGGTTCCACGATTCCCAGCTTTTCCCAAAGTCTCGACATGATACCGTATTGATCGTGGAACATCCATCGCCACATTTGGGAGGAAATAGCCGTTGGAATTGCCCATGGGACGAGCATAGCAGCCCTCACAGCACCTCTCAGAGCGAATTTTTGATGAACAACCAGAGCGATTAGGACACCAAGAACAGTTTCCAGAGCCACGGAAACGACGGTAAAGAAAACGGTATTTTTCAACGCCATCAAGAATCTTGTATCTTGGAACAATCTAAAGTAATTCTGAAGTCCCACGAACTTTCTTACTATACCCGGTCTCAACCCAAAGCTGTAAAAGCTATCGTAAAAGGTTTTAAAGAGTGGAAAGAACGCTACCACTGAGATTATGAGAATGGTCGGCAAAATCATCCAAAACGCTGTCCAACCACTTCTTCTTTCCATCATCTTTTTCAATCCTCCTCGATTTGTATCCATATGTCGTCCATAATGTAGGGATCTTTGTTACTACCACCACCAAATATGTAAGCCTTGGGTTCTTTTTCGATCGGTCTGAACCTGTTTTCAACACCGTCGTAATCCCAGGTGGTGACGTATATCCTCCATCCCTCAAAGGTCGACGGTGAGCCTATTTGTTTGCCTTTTACAATAATTTTGATCCAGCCGTCTTTGACTACGACTTCCGGAGAACCAATTTGCGTTCCAAAATGCTCTTCGTCCGCTCCCTCTGAAGAGAAAAGAGCAGAATTCCAACCAGTTACAAAAATTTCGTAATCCCAGTCGTCTATTGAAGCGTTTTGGAACGGTAATACTTTCTTTCCGGTTTTTGAAGGATCATCAAGAAAGATCTGGAAAGTGACATGGTCGAAACCGAGTGGAGGATTCCAGCTGGTCGTTATTTCTCGAGGTTTTATCCAAATGATGAGATTTGGACCCATTTTTTCGACTCTTATCCCTAATACATCCATTTGGTGTTTGAAAGTGGAATCTGTTGGGTACAAATATCTTCCATACGGCCCATGATCGTCACCTGGTAGATCGTTGAGTTCTAGAAGCTTTTTTGTTGGTATGATGATTTCGAACCAGAGTTCTTCGGAGTAAAGCACTTCTTTGGGAGTTCTTCCATAGGTTTTCAAAATCACAAAATGCTTTCCAGGACCGATTTTGTAGGGATCGATGAAAACTTCAAACTTACCATTGCTCAGATCGAGTTTTTCACCAGGTATCTTGTAAGTTCCGTCAACATAGATGTACACTCTTCTGCCGTTAGTATCTCCCCATACCCTCACTTTATCTCCCGTGAAATCTACGTTGGCAGACAGTTTTATTTTGGTTTCTCCAATACTGGAAATATCAGATTTTACCTTAAAAACAGTCAAGCTCTTTGCTGGAACGATGAAAACGGTCGAATCTTTCTGATTCACTATTCTAGCTTTTTCAGAGGATGTTGTAAACACAGATTCCGCTACTTTGGGGAGAGAAGAAGGAGTTACTCTGATTCTATCTTCGCCGGATGTATTCATGACAACAAGAAGATTTTCTTCCTCACTTTGAAGCTCATAAACCAGAATTCCTGCGTTCTCATCGTTGGAGAGAATGGGTACTACCTTGCCGTATCTTGTTGCAGGATGATCTTTTCTAAAATTGATGGCCTCTCTTATGAACTCGTACATAGGGCTATTTTGATCGAAATGATCCTTCCCCTTTGAGCCCCATCCATTTGCGAACATGGAAGCACGGGTTTCTTCGAATATTTGTTCTGTTCCATAATAGATCACAGGCATACCAGGGAGTGTCATCAGGAAACCTATAGCCATTTTGAGCGTTGGTAGATCTGTCCCCTTAGCGAATCTTTCCATATCATGATTGTCTATGAAAGTAACGAGCAATCCCTTGTTCAGAATCTCGTTTCTCCTCTCTATTCTGTAAGCAAGCCAGGAGGTGGGCTTACCACCTTTCAAAACGCGTCTTATTTCTTCGGCGAGAGGAAAGTCTAGCATTGCATTGAAACCGTACTCGAAATATGTTTCTATTTCTCTTTCAGCGGTATCATCTTTTGGTGGAGAAGTAAGCCAGACCTCACCGAAGGCGATGAAATCGTCTTTCTGTTTCATTATTCCGTTTTCTCCAAGAAAGAAATCTCTCCAAAAATCCTTTGGTACGTACATAGCGGTATCCACCCTGAATCCATCAACGCCAACCTCTTTTATCCAAAAAACATAAGAATCTTTCAGAGCGTCTCTGACCAAGGGATTTTCTGTGTTGAGATCATCAAGCCCCGCTAATTGATAGTAAAGTCTCTGCTTGGGATCTGAATAGTTGGTGATATCGGGAGTCCAGTGATAGATGTTTTTTTCTCGATGCTCAGGATTGTTGTAATCGTTCATGTTGAAAGGAAACTGTGTTGGAGCTGAGGTAGGAACGCTACCTTTGTTTAGGATGAAATGACCGTTAACGAATTTGAAGTAGTTTCCCACGTGGTTCACCACGATGTCTTGGATGAGAACCATTCCATTTTCATGCAGAACCCGAGAGAGTTCTTTGTAGACTTCCAAATCCCCGAAGTGCTCATCCACCTGTTTGAAATTTCTCGCCCAATAACCGTGATATCCCCCGTAGTTTACCCAGGGATCCCACCATTGGTTGGCTACGGGAGGGGTTATCCATATTCCGTCAACTCCGAGCCCTTTTATATACTCTATTTTTTCGAGAATCCCTTTCAAATCCCCCCCGCTGTATTTCGCGGGATTAGTTGGGTCGTACTCATAGTATCCTTGATTGTTGTTGGAGGGATCACCGTCGTTGAATCTGTCTATCATTATTTCGTACAAAACAAGATCATTCCAAGAAAAGGAAAATGCCAGTATGACGAGGAAAGACAACAACAACAACGTTATCGCTTTTGCCATCTCTATTTTCCTCCTTGATCGATGGTTCAAAGAAGCGAGGGGATTCCCCCTCGCTTCCGGTTACTGACCGAGAAGGAATTTCAGCTCTTTTGCGATGTTCTTTATTGCTTTTTCCGGGGTTGTTTGTTTCGTTAGAGCAGCGTGTACATACCTTTGAATCACATCAGAAACTTCACTGTAGTTAGCGACTCTTGGTCTTGGGAGGGCATTTATGAAGACACTAAGAAGTTCTACCATGAAGGGTGCTGCTTCTTTTAACCTTGGATCTTTGTAAACGGCTTTTCTGGTTGGATTTTGTCCAGCGTTGATCGCTTTGTAAAGTTGTTGATCATAGCTTGTGAGGAACTTTATAAGTTTCTTTGCTGCTTCTTTTTCTTCAGGTGGAGAGAATTTGTTTATACCGAGCACCCATCCACCAAGTGTAGCGGCTCTTCTTCCACCAGGTCCCATTGGGAGAGGTGATACACCGACTTTTCCTTTGATAGGAGATTCATCGCTGTTTACGAGAGACCAAGCGTAGGGCCAGTTTCTCATGAAAACGGCTTCACCGTTTTGGAAAATTCTCCTTGCATCTTCTTCCATGTAAGTGGTGACGCCTTCAGGAGTGATCTTGTGTTTGTAAATGAGATCCACCATGAATTGGAGAGCGTCAACGGCTTGTGGGGAATCAATCACTACGTTTCCATTCTCATCGAGAACGTCTCCTCCGAAGGACCATAGATATTCGAGGAAGTCACAAACGAGCCCTTCGTATCTCGCACCTTGCCACACAAATCCGTGAATACCTTCAGCTTGGGAGATCTTCTTCGCCATCTCAACCAGTTCGTCCCATGTTCGTGGTGGATGATCATAGCCGTACTTTTCCAGAAGATCTTTTCTGTAGTAGAGAAGACCCGCATCTGTAAACCATGGAACGGCAACGATTTTTCCGTTAACGGTAACTGACATCACAGTTCCCGGGAGAAATTCACCGAGTTCAAAGTAATCTTTATCTGCTGTCAAATCTTCGAGAAATGGAGCAAATTCCGCTGGCCAAATGACATCCAACATAAGGACGTCTGGGTCGGTCTCCCCAGCTGCGAAGTAAGTGACGTAGAGATCGTGTCTTTCCGTTGAGCTATCAGGCATTGGAATGATTTCCACTTCAATGTCAGGATACTGTTGGTGGAACATTTCGATCTGTTTTTTCAGGACTTCGAGCTCCTTTCCTACCCCTCCAGATGTCATGGTGATTTTTACAGCAAAGAGCCCACCAACAAGTAAAGCAACGAGCACTAACGCTAAATACTTTCTCATGAAACCACCTCCTTAAGTATCAGTTAAATGACGTTGTAATCAAATTAACCTATTTGATATTTTGCCATACTCACTCGAAAATGTAAAACGAGAAATCGAGAGAACGGGAAAGATTTTCTTCATTAACTGAAAATAATCGGAAGTTTTTGGTGGAAATGGATAAATACCTCGGGAAATCAGGTATGTTAGAAAAGAAAGCGGGGGAACCCCCGCTTTTAATCTTCTAAACCGTTATTTTTGATAACGTTAGCGTACCAGTGTCCACTGTCTTTTATGATGCGCTTTTGGGTTTGGTAATCTACGTACACGATTCCAAATCTTTTCGAATATCCCTCTGCCCATTCGAAGTTGTCTAAGAGAGACCAAACGAAATATCCTCTCAGTGGTACCCCATCTTGAAGCGCTTTCCAAGCTTGTCCGATGTGCGCCTTCAGATAATCTATTCTGTTCTGATCGTGAACCTTTCCATCTTCGCTTACTACATCGTTGTATGCGGCACCATTCTCCGTAACATATATTTCCTCTGGGTTGTATTCGTCTTTTACACCTTTCAAGATGTAATACAATCCTTCTGGTACGACTTCCCATCCCATCTCTGTTTTTGGTAAATCTCTTTCCACAAAGGAAACTCCGCCAGGTGATTTGGGATCGTACTTCACCATATGACCCGAGTAGTAGTTTATTCCGACGAAATTTATTCTCTCTTGAATTTCTTCCATGTCTTTCTTGTAATCTTTTGGAAGAAATTCCCTGGCGAACTCGCGAACTAGTTCGGGATAGTCTCCCTTGTATATTGGATTCAGGAACAACGGATAGTTGGTAAACTGGTGAGCAAATTCAGCGGTCCTAACGTCTTCTTCTTTTTCACTTGCAGGTTCGAAGTATCCGTTGTTGAAGACAATTCCTATCTTTCCGTCTTTCACTATTTCCCTGAAAATCTTCACCGACTTTGCATGAGCTCTTAAAAGATTGTGAACAACGTGAAAGGCTACGTAGATATCCTTCATTCCGGGTGCGTGCACCCCGTAGAGATGGCCAACGATGGCGACAACCCAAGGTTCGTTCAATGTTATCCAATGTTTCACACGATCACCGAAGTTTTCGAAGAGAACTCTCGAGTACTCGGCGAACCAATCTGCCACTTCTCTGTTTGCCCATCCGCCTTTCAGTTGAAGTTCAAAAGGTAGATCCCAGTGATAAATGGTCACAAATGGTGTAATTCCTTGTTCCAAAAGAGTATCTATAATCCTACTGTAAAAATCTATTCCTTTTTGATTCACTCTTCCAGTTCCTTCAGGAAGGATTCGAGGCCAGCTGATTGAGAATCTGTAAGCCTTTACTCCCAACTCTTTCATGATCTCGATGTCTTCTTTCCATCTGTTGTAGTGATCACAAGCGATGTCCCCTGTGTCTCCATTTTTCACATTTCCAGGTGTGTGAGAAAATGTGTGCCAAATGGACATACCAGCTCCATCCGCCAAGGGTGATCCTTCGATTTGATAAGAAGCGGTTGCTACTCCCCACAAAAAACCTTCGGGAAATTTTTTCATGCTCATCACCTCGTTCTTTGGTATGGTTCGTTTACCAAACTATTTTACCATGATTTGAGACAAAAAAAGAAGGGGATCTCCCCTTCGTTATATCGGAAAGCTTGGAAGTGCGTAATTATCCCATTACAACCTCTACTTTATGCACTTTGCCATCATCGAACAAAGGCAGGATTTTTCCCTCTATTTTTTCCCCGTCAACGAATACTTCTTTAACTCCTTTGGATACATGGGCAGGATTCTTCACCGTGATTTCGTAAGTAGTTCCTCTGAATTTCCTCACGACTTTGAACCCATCCCAGTCTTTGGGGATGCAGGGATCTACCATCAGTCCATCGTATGTAGGTCTGATGCCAAGAATGTACTGTGTTATTGCCACAAAACTCCAGGCTGCTGTTCCTGTAAGCCAAGAATTTTTTGCTTCACCGTGCCTTGGAGCGTCTTTTCCCGCCACCATCTGTGCGTAGACGTAGGGTTCTGTTCTGTGAATTTCACTGATTTCTTCAAGATAAGTTGGAGTGATTTTTCTGTAAATTTCAAAAGCTCTCTCTCCTCTACCTATAACAGTTTCGGCGATCGCCACCCAAGGGTTGTTGTGACAGAAAATACCAGCGTTTTCTTTGTAGCCTGGGGGATAGCTCGATATTTCACCGAGTTCTATGTAATAACGACTGTAGGCGGGTTGTTGAAGTACAAGACCGTAAGGAGTATCCAGATATTTTTTTACAGAATCGAGAGCTTTGTGGGCGTATCCATTATCTACTCCTATCCCAGCCATGACACACATTCCCTGGGGTTCTATGAATATCTTTCCTTCCTCGCATTCTCTGCTACCCACTTTTCTCCCGAATGCATCGTACGCTCTCAAGAACCATTCTCCGTCCCATCCGTATTTCAAAGTTGTTTCTACCATTTTGTCGACGTGCTCTTCAGCTTTTTCTGCTTCTTCCTTAAGCCCACGACGTCTACAGATTTCTACAAACTCCTTTCCTGCTAAGACGAAAAGGCCGGCTATGAAGACCGATTCCGCTATCCTTCCATCAAGAGCGTTTTCTGTGGTTTGGAACGATTCGTCCGGATTTTTGGAGAAACAGTTTAAGTTCAAACAGTCGTTCCAATCTGCTCTCCCAATGAGTGGAAGTCCGTGGGGCCCAAGGTTGTTCACTGTGAAGTAGAAAGACCGTTTCAAGTGTTCGAGGAGGGTTGCCTTTTTGTTTGGGTCATTGTCGAAAGGAACTTCCTCGTCGAGGATACTCCAATCTCCTGTTTCTTTTATGTAAGCGCTCGTTGAAAGGATGAGCCACAATGGATCGTCGTTGAATCCTCCACCGATTTCGTTGTTTCCTTTTTTCGTGAGTGGCTGAAATTGATGGTAAGTGCTCCCATCCTCGAATTGAATAGAGGCAAGATCGAGGATTCTCTGTCTGGCTTTTTCTGGAATCATGTGAACAAAACCGAGTATATCTTGATTCGAATCCCTGAATCCTATTCCCCTACTTATTCCAGATTCAAAATAAGAAGCGCTTCTTGCAATATTGAAGGTAATCATACATTGATATTGATTCCAGATGTTTACCATTCTATCTAACTTCTCATCATGTGTTTTTATTTGTATACGTCCAAGAAGATCGTCCCAATACTTTTTTAATTCATCTAAAGCCTTTCTCACATCTTCACTCGTTTTGAACTTTGCAATCATTTCTTTTGCACGTTTCTTGTTTATAACACCGGGTTTTTTCCATTTTTCTTCTTCGGGATTTTCAACGTATCCAAGAATAAAAATGAGCTCTTTTTCCTCAAAAGGAGAAATTTCAAGTTCTAAGTAATGAGAAGCAATCGGTGACCAACCACTCGCCACAGAATTTCTCGGTTTCCCTTCCACAACAACTTGTGGAGCTTCGAATCCGTTATACAAACCTATGAAAGATTCTCTATCCGTGTCGAATCCATCGATAGGATGGTTTACAGAATAAAACGCATAATGATTTCTTCTTTCCCTGTATTCTGTCTTATGATAGATAACAGAACCCTCTATTTCTATTTCTCCTGTGCTGTAATTTCTCTGGAAATTTGTCATATCATCCAAGGCGTTCCAAAGACAGAATTCTACGAACGAGAAAAGTTTCACCTTTCTTGGAACACCTGTTCTGTTCTCAAGAACCAAATGGTGAACTTCTCCTGTAAAGTTTTTGGGAACAAAGAAAGTCACGATGGCTCTCAATCCGTTTCTCTCACCCGTAATCTTTGTGTATCCAAGACCATGTCTCGCTTCAAAGAAGGAAAGTTCTTTCTTCACAGGCATCCAACTGGGAGACCAAAAATCTCCGTTCTCTTCCCTTATATAAAAATATCTTCCGCCTGCATCCGTTGGAACATTGTTGTACCTGAATCTTGTAATTCTTCTGAGTCTCGCGTCTTTATAAAAACAATAGCCCCCTGCCATGTGAGAGATGATAGAAAAAAAGTCTTCCGTTCCGAGGTAGTTTATCCAAGGATAAGGGGTTTGCGGGGTTGTGATGACATACTCTCTGTTTTCATCATCAAAACACCCGAATCTCATGACTATCACCTTCTTTCTTTGTTTTCTCATCGAAACAATTGTACTCTGAAAATATTTTCATACGAAATTTAAAGGCATCATATCATAAACAAATAAAGACAAATATCATCGAAAAGAAATCTTTTTCTTCTATTTTCGTATGGTTCTTTCTAGTGTTACTTAGATATATTTAATATTGATAAATTTATAGATACAGAAATAAAGTTTATTATAAAGTAATACAACGACCGTTATACATCATAGTGTTGATAACTATTGACAAATATAATTATTTAGAGTTAAAATAACCGACGAAAGGAGGTGAAAGTATGAGGTACGTTCTGTGGAGTATTCTAATTCTTGGATTGGTATCTGGATGCGTCTTGCTCAACAGTGGAGGCAGTTTCACCAAGGTTCCTGTGTATCTCACGGACAATCCAGCCTTTGATCTTCAAGCGCTTTGGGTGAAGGTTTCGGATGTAGAGTATCATTATTCCTTAAACGATGAAGGTTACACAGCAACCGCTACCCTTTTCAATGATGAATTCGATCTTCTCTCACTTGCAGGCACCGAAACACAGTTTTTTGAAATGGAACTCCCAGAAGGAGCGATGTTGCAATGGATAAAGATAAACCTGCAATCTTCTGCAACTGCGGTAACATCCAGTGGAACAATTTCTGTCAGGATACCATCTGAAAAAATTAAGATCGTGAAACCTGTAATAGTTCAAAATGGTAGTGAAATCGTTTTGGACTTCGATGTTGCAAGATCTTTGAAGATTGTTCAAACAGGAAACAACAGCGAGTATATTCTCAGGCCCGTTATTGTACCTTACCATCGGGAAAGACATGAATACGAACAAGAAGAAGAACACAGATACAGATACGAGGTTGAGGGACGTGTAGCACTAGAAGGAGAGAATATGTATCTTGTTGCGCTCTTTGAAGGTAACACTCCTGCTGGAACTCTCGTTGATCTTGAGATAACGGATGACGAGTTTGGCTTTGAAGATTTGAAGGAAGCAACCTACACAATCTATGTGTACGACAATTTTGATAATATTTTCAGTGAGGAAACAAGCGAGTCTTCAGAAACTGGGGAGGAAGAAATGGAAATAGATGAAGATTACTTAGAAGGTGTAAACCAAGAAATTGCTCTTGAACTACAAAGTTTAACTCCACAGGCATCCGAGGTGTTCTATCTTCATGACGCGACCATAACAACTTATTGGAATTCTAACTACATCACTCTTGAACTTGATGATTGAGAATACAAGGGAGGGTGGAAGTTTTCATACTTCCACTCTCTCCTTTTCTCTTCTTCTCCTCCTTTTTCTAGAGGAAATCTTCTCTTCCTTCTTTCCCTCCTCTAAGAGAAATTTTTCAAGTTCCTGTGCTTTGAAATTTTCTAACGCTTTTTTCACCTTTTCTTCGTGTATTTCCCTTACAACTTCTGGTGGCAAGAAGATCATCATAGTTTCACCTCCCTTTCTGTGATTTTTCGCCTTGATTTTCCATAACTTTTTATAGCATAGTTTTGAGACAAATTGAGAAAATTTCTCAAAAAAGTCTCTTAAGGTATTATTTATAGGATTTTACGAAGTTTAATTAGTTATAACAAAGAGCAGGGTTACCCCTGCTCTTTGGTTCTGCGAAAATTGGATAGTTATTCAGCAATGAAAGTGTAGATTTTGAACGGACGATAATTCATGGGAAAATGAACATCCTCTCTTTTTTCCTCCAAAAGATCAGTGAGGTATATTCTCTTGTTCCAAGGGAGCTTAATAGAAAGTTTGCCGGCTGTTCCAAAGATTTCAACGAGTCTTACGATGAATTTTCCGTTTGCTTTTCTAAAGGATGTAAGCTTGAAGCTTCTAGGTTTGATTTCTAGGAGAGGTGACGGAATATCAAGCTTTCCAAAATGAACAAGAAGTGGTTTGTTCAATTCTTCGGCTTCTTTTATAGTACCTCTCAAATCGTTTCCAAGATGAGGGTAGACGGAGTAGACGAATTCATGCTGTCCTTCGTCAGAAAGAAAATCAGGGAAAATTCCGGCCTTTATAAGGGAAAGCCCAACCATGTTTTCTTGAACACTGTATCCATACTTTCCATCGTTCAAAGTAGAAACACCAAAATCTGTTTGTGAGAGATCCATCCATCTGTGACCCGGAACTTCGAACCTTGCCTGTTCAAATTTCGTATTCTTGTGAGTTGGCCGTTCGATGAATCCACCTGAGATATCGAATTTTGCGATTCTTGACAGAACGTTGATGGGAAAATACACCCTGAGGAGAGCCCTTCTTGTATGCCAGTCGATTTTTGTCTCTATATCAAGTCTTTTGCTCTTCCTGTATAGAACGTAGTACTGAAAAATTTTACTGCCTTCTGCTTCGTATTCGACACGAATAACCTCCCTCACAGGACCGAATTCAATCTTTTCTATCTTTTTTGCCTTCAGAGGATATCCAGTCTTTTCTACACCTTCGGCTATATCCCAGTTATCCCAATGAGGCGGAATGTTCTTGTGAAGTTTCAGATAGTTTCCTCTATCTTCAAATGCGTATCTGTCTGCTTCCTTGTCGTAAATTTGGATCGTTCCATCCGGATTCACGGAAACTTTCAAGTATTCATTTTCCATAGAAAGATCGTTTCTTTTTGGCATTTTTTCGTGCGATTCCTCATCTTGGACTTTCAACTCGATTTTCGAGAAAGGTTCCAACTCAAAATCTAAAAAGTAGACGTATCTTCCATCATGCGTTGCCTGTCTCAGAACTGGTCCGATCTCCGAGGAAAGATTCAATTTTTCGTTTGTGAAAAAGTAGCATTTTCTTGGAAAAGAAGAGACGTTCAAAAGTGTAAGTGTTTTCTTATCACCATCGGAAAGTATTTTCAATGACTCTTCTACGATTGTGTTGGCTCTTTTTTCAACGTAGGATAGTTCTTTTTCGGTGGTTTCGTAAACCTCTTTTATGGAAGAACCCGGTAGAATGTCGTGGAATTCGTTCCTCAGAAGGATCTTCCAAAGCTCATCTATTTCTTCGGAGAAATCCTTGTTTGTCAAGGAAGAAATCAATTCGGCTTTGTAAAGGGCATCTTCTGATTCCTTGTGTAATCTTTTCGTTCTGGATTGTGAAGTGTAAGTTCCTCTGTGAAGTTCGAGATAGAGTTCACCATCCCAAATAGGAAGTTCTTCGGTGAGATTTGTTTTTTCAAAGAACTCTTCAACGCTTCCTATTTCGAGTCTTGGAATTCCGGGTATCTTTTTCATTATTCTGTAGTTTTCTAGCATATCTTCCGTTGGACCTCCGCCACCATCACCGTAACCAAAAGAAAGAAGCACACTATCTAAGAGATCCTTCTGCCTGAAATTCTTCCATGTTTTGTACACAGTGTCCGGATCTATTTTTCCGTTGTAGCCCTCGTTCGGATTTTTGAAACTGTAGTAAAGAACCTCTGATCCGTCTATTCCTCTCCAACGGCATATATCATACGGAAACTCGTTCGTATCGTTCCAATTGAGCTTTGTAGTGACGAAATAGTCTATCCCAACTCCTTTAAGAATTTGCGGCAGGATCCAAGAGAACCCAAATACGTCAGGGAGCCAGCAAACTTTGCTCTTTTTACCGAACTCCTTCTCGAAGAACTTTTGTCCATAGTAGAACTGTCTCACCAGAGACTCCACCGATGGAACATTGCAATCTGCCTCTACCCACATGCCGCCGACGGGTTCCCATCGACCGTCTTTCACCAGTTTCTTGACTTCTTCGAAGAGCTCCGGCGAGTTCTTCTTGAGATCCTCATACATCTGGGCAGAAGATTGAGTGTAGACGAATTCTGGATACAATCTTGAAAGCAACACCGAGTTGGCGAAGGTACGAAGGATTTTTCTTTTTGTCTCTTCAACTGGCCAGAGCCATGCGTAATCTATATGAGCATGCCCAACGAGGTGAACCGTTCCATAACCAGGACCATTCCTTTTCACTTTTTCCAGTTCGATTTTGAATTTTTCGAATTCTTCGATGAGGTTTCTTTTCAAATCATTTGGGAGTTTCATACCGGTGAATTCTCCAAAATCAGGGCTGGACCAAACATTTTGGATTTCCATTTTTATTCCTGGATCTTCTTGAGAAGCTTTCAGATAAGTTTGTGTGTCACGCGGAATCCATATCTTCGAAAGGAAATTTTCAGTCAATCTGATGAGTTTTCTAGAAAGTACTTCGTCATCGATTGTTTCGGCTGTCTTTATCGTGAGTTCGAGTGTCTTCAACACTTCTTTTATTTTCTCATCAATAACAAGGAGGTATGCTTCAGAAAAAATGGGATGCTCGGGCTTTCCGAAAAGTCCTCTGGGAACCGTTTGTGCTTCTATCAAATGTGTTTTCCCATCCGCTAAGGGAGTTATATTCAGCATTCTGTGGTGTTCGTTGATCTCACCGTAGGGTTTCCCATCCACGAAGATAAGAGTTTCACCACCAAACCACAATTTAAGGTAAACTTTTTGATCGTCCTCAATTGAAATAGGTTCTAACTCCTTTTTGAACCACACCGGGGCAGCATGAAAGTTCCACTCAAAACCGGGGTTGACTGTTTTTTCATATCTGCTAGGTTTTTTATCGCAGGAGTTTTCACTAAAGAACCAGTTTGTGAGGGGAACTTTTTTAACAAATATGTAGGGGAACATTTCTGATATCATTTTCAGTAGATGATAATTCACAGCTGTTTCCTCCCTTCGAAAAAATTAATTCGGATGTTAAAATTATACATCTTTTTTCTGGATTATACCAGTATATACATGTTTCATCTTGTTGTACATTTGGTTAATCGTCATAACATAATGATAAAATTTATTTTGAAAACGAATAGAAAGGAGTGTTTGAAATGCTTCCTAAATACGTGAAGATAATTAATTATTTAGAAGAGATAATATTGAAAGGTGAAATAAAACCTGGTGAGAAAATCCCTTCAGAAAATGAATTAGCCGCAAAGTTCAACACAACAAGAATGACGGTACGAAGAGCTCTCAAAGAGCTTGAGGCAAGACAGATTATAAAAAGGGTTCCTGGAGTGGGGACTTTTATTTATGATTCTAACATTCTCTCGAATAAAAAAGTTGGGGTTATAGTGCACAATAGGAGAATCATGTATGGAATAATATCAGCTCTTACAATGGAAAATATGAAGTATTTTGTTTTCGACCAAACAGGTGATTTAAACAGAGAAAGAGAGTCTTTATCTCAACTTCTGAAATATGGGATAGATGGTTTGATCATAGAGCCTTATGCAACTTCTGCTGCCAACGAGCTTCTCAGTCGACTAATTGATGAGGGATTTCCTGTCGTGTTTGTTGATCGAACGATTCCTGGCAATTTTTCAACCCCGACCATTTTATCGGACAATTACAAAGGAGGGTTTCTCATAGGAAAACATATGGTGCAAATTCATAATGTCAGGAAAGTTTTATTTGTTAGTCATGAGGATCTATCAATAATAAGTGTAAGGGAAAGATACAGTGGGCTTTCGGAAGCTCTTGGTTACCAGCCGGAGATCTTCAAGCTTCCTTCTTTGAGAGCGGATCTTATCAACTTGGTTGATTACGTGAAAAATAAAGAAATAGACGCAGTTTTTTTCTGTAACGACACGATTGCTTTAAGAGGGATCTGTTATTTTCTCAAATTTGGAATAAAAGTACCAAATGATGTCAAAGTATTTGGTTATGACGACGAACCGTTCTCAAAAATCACTTTGCCTTCAATAACTACAATAAGACAATATTTGGAAAAAGTCGGTGAAGAAGCTGTTCAAACTTTGATAAGTATTCTCAAGAAAGAAAGAGTAGAAAAAATAAAAAGAGTGGATGTAGAATTAGTTATTAGAGAATCTTGTGGGTGTAAGTGATCGTTTATTTTTGAGAAACTTTCTAGTAACGTTGTGTTCTTATTATTTTTACTTGATATAACTTGTATATACCGGTTTGATCATGTAGAATTAGGGTGGAGAAACATCATTTTCAATTTGGGAGGTGGTTTTCGTGAAGAGATTTCTGCTGGTTTTTTTGATGATGCTGTTTTCCGCTTATTTGATAGCGGCAACAGAGATCGTGTTCTGGCACACCCTTCCTAGAGATCCAGACAAGAGTAGTATCGACGCCATCGTGAAGGAATTTGAGAAAGAAAATCCAGATATTAAAGTGAAAGTTGTAGTTGTGCCTGCCGGAGAAACAGATGCTACAAAGCTCATTACGGCTGTTGCAGCTGGGACAGGGCCCGATCTTGTTTACTTGGATAGGTTCACTATTCCACAAAGAGCCGCTCAAAATGTTTTAGAGCCTATGGAAGATTACCTTAAAGAGTTAGGAGTGGATGTTGAGAATTTGAAAAAGGATTTCTACGATTTCGCAATTAGAGAATGTACATTCAATGGAAAAATGTGGGCACTTCCCTTTGACACAGATGTAAGAGTTTTGTTCTACAATCCTGATTTGCTCGCTAAAGCTGGTTATAAAGAGCCTCCCAAAACCATTTATGAACTCATAGATGTTGCAGAAAAATTAACGGTTGAGGGAAAGAGGGGAAGATACGAAACTGTTGGATTCATTCCTTGGTATGCCCAGGGTTGGCCGTACACTTGGATATTTGCATTTGAAGGAAAGGTCTTCGATGAAAAGACTGGGAAATTCGTTTTTGCGACCGATCCTGGTGTGATTGAATCTTACAAATGGCAGAAGGAATGGGCTGATAGATTTGGATATGAAGCTTTGAATGCTTTTGCGTCCATGCAAATAGGCGACCTCAACGTTTTTACTGCTGGAAAACTCGCTATGCTTGTCGATGGGAATTGGACTCTTTCGGGTCTTCGCTTGTTTGCCCCCCCGGATTTCAAATATGGAATAGCAGGTATCCCTACCAAGAGTGGGAAAAACGTTACTTGGTGTGGAGGATGGAGTCTTGCAATACCGAGGGGAGCAAAACATCCAAAGGAAGCTGCAAGGCTTGCACTTTTTATCGCAACCAAAGGACAGGTTAGATACGCAGTGGATACTCTCCACATTCCTACTTACAAACCAGCTGTCGAGGAATTTTTGAAAAAAGATCCCGACCAGAAAGTATTTGTTGATCTGCTTCAAAACGCCAAAATAAGACCTCCTGTTCCAGTTGGTGCGTTGCTTTGGGATAAACTTGTTGAAGCTCGTGATTATGTTTTAACCGGTAAAAAAACGGTTGAAGAGGCATTAATGGATGCGCAAAAAGAGGTCCAGGAAGCATATGATGAAATTATGAAAGAAGTTGAGTCGAGAGAATAAAATCTATGGGAGGGTGCTACCCTCCCTTATAGTGATCATCATGTTTAATACAGGAGGTGTTTTTTAATGAAATCTAAGTTCCTTCTTCTTGTATTCTCAATTCTTTTTGTTTCTATGATTTTCTCTAATATTCCCGAATCATCTTATTGGTTCCCAAACGATCTTTTAGATTGGTCTCCAAGCAATGATCCAAATGCTGTATACAATCGATCTCATGTTCCATTAGCGAAGAGAATTATTGGTGATCCTATTACGGATGTTGCTAGAAAAGACATGAAAATTATGGTTTTATCAATAATGAATCCTTCAACGAGCGGTATGCCATCGCAAGGGTTGAACAATTCGTTCAAAACGTATCCTTTCAGTTTTTGGCAATATGTGGATTACCTAGTAGCATGGGCAGGATCCGCTGGTGAAGGAATCATAGTTCCGCCAAGTGCTGATGTAATCGACGTTGCCCACAAGAATGGGGTACCAGTGCTTGGAACAATTTTCTTCCCTCCAAACGTATATGGTGGACGAAGAAACTGGGTAGATCAGTTTTTAAGAAAAGAAGACGGAAGGTTTCCAATAGCGGACAAATTAATAGAAGTTGCTGAATATTACGGTTTCGATGGATGGTTCATTAACCAGGAAACCAATGGTTGCAAACCTGAGCATGCGAAACTTATGAGAGAGTTTATAAGGTATATAAAGACAAAAGCTCCTTGGATGATAATAGTTTGGTACGATGCCATGACAAAAACTGGCGAAATAGAATGGCAGGGGGAACTCAACGAGAAAAACGTGGTGTTTCTCGTAGATGACGATGGATCTCCATTAGCTGATTCAATTTTTATAGACTATAGATGGCAATCTTTGAAGAGGGAGAAAACGATAGAGAATACTCTCTCAACTATGGAAAAATATGGAATAAATCCAGATAGAGTCTTTCTGGGGATAGATTTACAGGCTAACGGATACAACACGTACGCCAATTTCCCTAAGAATCAAAATGAAGATGGTTCTTTGAAACTTCCTTTGGCTTTGTACTGTCCAAGCTGGTCTTATTACTCCTCAAAAACCATAGAAGAATTTTGGAGGAAAGAAGAAACACTTTGGATAGCAGATCATCCAACTCTTGTTTACAGTTACAAAGAAGAGTTTATCAACAAGGATTGGGGAGATTATCCTCAGTATAGGTGGCAGTCTCCAGCAAAATTTGTTGTGGAAAAATCCCCAATTACCGAACTTCCTTTTGTCACTTATTTCTGTGCTGGACATGGTAAAAGCTTTTTCGTGAATGGGAAAAAGTTAAGTGGTAGCGAGTGGAACAACAGAAGTTTGATGGATGTTTTTCCAACCTATAGATGGAAAGTAGAGGGACCTATACCAACAATTTCTGTTGATTACTCAACAGCTTATTATGGAGGTTCATCACTCCGGATCTCTGGAAAGCTCAGCAAGGATGAAACAACGATTGTAACACTTTACCTAGCAGATTTGAATATAGACCAACCTGTCACTTTAGAAAGTGCTATCAAAGGAAAAGGTGACATTTCTGTAAGTCTTGTTCTCACAATGAAAGATGGTCTCCAGAAAGAATATCCGCTCATTCTTTCTGAAGATTGGAATATAACAAAGTACATTCTCGATATCAAGGGGGTTGTAAGGTACATATCCCTGAAGATAAAGGGATTGATAGATACGGAATACGCTTTCAATATTGGCATGATAAAAATTGTGCCTCGAATGACTACTGAACCAGATCAGGTGAAAAATATAAAAATCGATGCCACTGAATTTGAGAATGGGATATACGCACAAATAAGACTACATTGGTATCCAGTTAAAGGAGCTGAATACTATGAGATATACAGGTTGTATCCTAACGGTAACAAAGAGCTTGTATGGGTTACATACAACAACTATACTTACATTGCTCATATGAAAAGGTTCGGAAAGGAAAAGGTGACAACCCTCCAAGTGGTGGCTGTCTCAAAAGATAGAAACAGAGGAAAGCCAGGAGAAGTGACTTTTGAATGGCCACCTTATCCTGCGCCAAAAGCAGACTTTGAAGTGAGCAACACTATAATTGCTCCGGGAGAAACTGTGAGTTTCAGGAATCTCTCTTCTGAGGTTACAGAAAAAGTTGTTTGGATCCTTCCAGGTGCTACTCCTTCTGTCTCTAGAGAATGGAACCCAACAGTGAAATATCTCAAGGAGGGAATCTATCCAGCAGCATTGATCGCAATTAATACTGAAGGTGAAGATGCAAAGTTGGTGAATCCCATGATTGTTGTAACAACTAGAGCGAAAGAAGTAAAGAATTTGGCTCTTGGGAAACGAGCTTTTGCAAGCTCACATGTTCCTGCAGAAAAACCTGAATTAGCGGTTGATGGTACAGTTGAAAACAACAGTAAGTGGTGTGCAGTAGGTAAACCTCCTCATTGGCTGGTCATTGACTTTGGAAAGGAAGTTATTGTGAACAGAGTTGTTATAAAACACGCGGAAGAGGGACACGAGAGTCCAGATTGGAACACTAAGGATTACAGAATTCAAGTAAGTAATGATTTAGAAACATGGAAAGATGTGGTGATTGTCAAAGGAAACACTAAAAGTGTTACTGAGCATGCTTTCCCACCGGTGAAAGCTAGATATCTCAGGTTGTTTGTAGAAACACCAACACAGGTGGGCGACACAGCCGCCAGAATTTATGAAGTTGAAGTTTACGGTCTAGAAAGTTTTTGAGAATGGTGAAGGAAACCCTGGGGGTCTTTCTTCCCCCAGGGTTTTAAAAAAAGGAGGGAATCTTACAATATGACCAAGAAAGACTTGAGAAATTTTTTTAAAGGTATTCTTTTCATCTCTCCTTGGTTGTTAGGTTTCATAATATTCACAGCTTATCCTTTATTTTCGTCTTTTTATTTATCACTGACACGGTATAACGTAACCATGAAAGCTAAGTGGGTTGGTTTTGAAAATTACATAAAGTTGTTCAATGATCCCCTTTTCTGGAAGAGTTTAAAAAACACTCTCATTTATGCAGCTGGTTTGGTTCCCATTGGATTGGTGGTCGCTCTTGGAATAGCAATTTTACTGAACAAACCAATGAAAGAAGTAGCTTTTTATCGGGCTTCTATATATATGCCTTCAATAGTACCTGCTTTTGCATTTGCGGCGGTAGTAACATGGTTCTTTCATCCTTACTTAGGTTTTGTTAATAAAATTCTTGAAGCTATAGGAATACCTGCTCCGCTTTGGCTGAGTAGTGAAAAATGGGTAAAGCCTACCATAATAATAGCTTCCCAGTGGGGAGTAGGAGGGGCGATGTTGATTTTTTCGGCTGCTTTAAAGGATATACCTAAAGAACTCTATGAAAGTGCATTAATTGATGGTGCTAAACCTTTCACGATGTTTACCAAAATAACACTGCCTCTAATAACGCCAACCATTTTGTATTATTTAGTCACATCCACTATTGGTGCTCTTCAGATATTTGATCTTCCTATGTTATTGACCAACGGAGGCCCCGCGAACTCCAGTTTATCTCTCACCATGTATATCTATAGGCATGCGTTTACTTACGTTAACATGGGATACGCTTCTGCCATGGCATGGGTATTATTTGGTTTGACAGCCATATTTATTGCTATCTATTTCATTACCTCAAAAAGGTGGGTACATTATCAGTACTGAGTTTTAGGGAGGGAGAAAATGAAGAAGTTCTACATAGTGAGAAGAGCACTTTTAATTTTGATAGTTTTTATCTATCTTCTTCCGTTTATCTGGACATTGGGAACCTCTCTGAAGCCAGATCGTGAACTTTTGGAGTATCCTCCCAGGTTTTTTCCAGAGAATCCCGACTGGTCTAATTACGCAAAAGCACTTAAGAAGTTCCCATTCCTTATGTACTTGAAAAATAGCGTGATTATAACTGTAGGGAACGTTATAGGTGTTTTAATATCTGCTCCCTTAGTTGCATATGGATTCTCAAAAATAAATTGGAAAGGCCGAGAGATATTTTTTGGAATAATGATGTCTACAATTATGTTGCCAGGGGCCGTCACTATGATACCTGTGTTTTTAATTTTTAGGAAATTAGGCTGGATAGACACATTTTTGCCGCTTGTTGTTCCAGCTTTTTTGGGTGGCGGGGCAATGAATGTGTTTTTGATAAGACAATTCTTCAATACTATACCCAATGAGTTGTTGGAGGCTGCAAGAATAGATGGTGCCGGTGATTTAAAGATATTTTTTAGGATAATGCTACCAATGTCAAAACCTGTGTTAGCTTTAATATCGGTGTTTACTTTTGTGGGAAGCTGGAACAACTATATGGGACCGTTGATTTATTTAATGAGTGAGGAAAAATATCCACTTGCTTTGGGTATGCCAACTTTTATGAGTAGATATGGTACTTATTGGAATCAAGCAGCTGCAGCATCAATATTGACTTTGATACCGACAATTGTCTTCTTTTTATTTGCACAAAAATATCTGATAGAGGGAATAAAGTTGTCTGGGTTCAAATAATGAAAGCATGGCAGCATAGCTGCCATGCTTTTCTTTTTTCACTCCCTACACCACTTCATCACCTTTTCTACGGGGATCGTTGCAAGAGCTATGCAATTGTCGGCCGCTCCGTAGTACACGTAATAATAACCGTTGTATTCTACCATCGCGTCACTGAAAACCACATTTGGAACTCCTCCAAATTTTTCCCAATCTTCTTCCGGTTCGAGAATGGGTTCTTGTGATCTTTTTATCACTTTCGTTGGATCTTCCAAATCGAGTAACATGAATCCGAGACGATAAATTGGACGAGATGCTCCCGTATCTTGCACACCGTGGTACAAAACGAGCCAACCGTATTCTGTTTTTATCGGAGGAGCACCGACACCGATTTTCAGATTGTCCCACATGTCTGGTCTCGGTGATGCAATCTTCACAAAATTGTCCCAATGAACCAAATCGTCTGAGAAAGCAAGCCATATATCGGGAGGAATTCTGTGGAACATAACATATTTTCCGTTGACTTTTTCAGGAAAAAGTGCCGCGTCTTTGTTATCCACATCCGGTATCACAACACCGTATCTTTTCCATGTTATGAAATTTTTAGTGGAAGCCAAAGCGATTCTCACACCGCGTGGGGAATATGCCGTATAGGCCATATAATATTCATCCCCTATTTTCGTTATCCTCGGGTCTTCCACACCGTAAAGTTCGTCATCGTTTTTTGGGGAAAAAACAGGTTTCTCGAATTTGTTGAAATGTATTCCATCAGTGCTTACAGCATAACCGATTCGTGATACCATGTCTTCTCCTTGAGCTCTGTAGAGCATGTGAAAGAGTTCTCCGTCGAAGACCACAGCCGGATTGAACACAAATCTGCTTTCCCAGAGAAAGTAAGGTGATGGTTCCAGAATGGGGTTTGCAGGATGTCTCTCCAGTTTTAGCTCCATACTCTCTCCCTCCTCTACTTGAAGGACATCGATATTCCTTGGAGAAATTGTTTTCTGAAAATCAAAAAGATCAAAACCATCGGAATAGTTTGGATCACAGACCCTGCTAGCAACGGCCCAACATAAGCGGCGTATTCGTGATTGAAGGTGGCAAGCAGAACGGAAAGAGGCATTTTGTTATAGTCCTTTATCACCATAAGAGGCCAGAGGAAGTTGTCCCAGATCCCTATAAATGTGAAAAGACCCACAATAGAGAGTGTGCTTCTGGAAAGGGGTACCATCACTCTAAATATTATCCACAAAGTACTTGCACCGTCAATCTTCGCTGCTTCTATGTAGTCCTGGGGAATAGTTTTATAAGATTGAGTCAGCATGAAAAGACTCCATGCACTCATAAGAAACGGAACGATCATAGCAGGATACGTGTTGTAAAGCCCCAATTTTTTTATGAGAACAAATAGAGGGATGATGAACATGAAGCCGGGAAAAAGCATCTGAAAAATGATAAAGTTGAACACCACATTTCTTCCCTTGAACCTCACTTTCGACAGACCATAAGCTATGACGGCGGAACTCAAGACCACAGAGAAAGTTACAGTAAGGGTCACGAACAAGCTGTTAAAGAAAGCTCTAAGAAAAGGTCTTTCCATTTTCTCGGCCATGGTGAAGATGTACTTGTAGTGTTCCAAGGTGATTCTTGTTGGAAAAAATCTGGTGAATATTTCCTCAGGCGGCTTTATTGATGAAAGGAAAAGCCATACATATGGGTAGATCCATATCAAGGCGAAGAACACCATTACACCGTGGAATACAATTTCTTTTATTTTTTTTCTCATACTAAGGTCACCTCTTTCTCTATGACTTTTCTAATGAAGATCACGATGGAGAAGTTTATCAAAGCAGTCATAACTGCTATAGTCGTAGCATAACTTGGATTTATCCTTTGGAACGCCGTGTTGTACATGTAAAGCATGAAAGTTAGAGTTCTGTTCATTGGGCCACCACCGGTAATCATGTACGGTTCTGTGAATATACCGAACGAAAGATTCACAGCCAGTATCAAAACCGTTACTATGGCAGGGTTCAGAAGGGGAAGGGTGATTTTCCAAAATCTCACCCACGGAGTGGCACCATCTAGTTCAGCTGCCTCGTAAATGGACTTGGGAATAGCCTGAAGGCCTGAATAGAGAATTAGACCATAGTAACCAACGAACTTCCACGTAACCATGATGGCTATAGTGAGCATGGCGAGTTGAGGATCGTTGAACCAAGGAATGGTGATCCCGAACGCGTTGTAAAGGAATCTGTTTATAGGCCCTATCTCGGAGAATATTCTCTGAAACATGATGGAGTAAGCAACACCCGAAGACACATAGGCTACCAGAAAACTCAATGTGACAAAGGTTTTGAAGTATTTCATTCTGTTCAAAGCGATGGCAAACAAAATAGATGCCGCAAATACCATAGGAATGAAGTAAGAGAGGAAATTCATTGTGTTCATGAAGACTCTCCAAAACATGCTGTCTTCAAATATTCGAAAGAAATTCTGAAGGCCGATGAATCTGGGAGATCCAACGAATTTCCATTTCGAAAAAGCCAAGATCAACATCCACACGAAAGGATATCCCCAAAATATGGCGGTGTAGGTGAAATAAATTGATACCAGGCCCCATCCCAATCCGGCTTCACGTTTTCTCAGCGTCATGTTATCCCTCCCAACGCTTTACCGCGTATCAACCTCGAGTGTTATAGCAAAAATATGGACATTTACTTCTTCTGGTAACTTTATTTCTTTCACGTTTGAATCTACGTGAAACACGTATAAATCTATTCCACATTTTATGAACTGCTTTTCTCCGCTCGCTGTGAAGCGATAATCGAACGAGATAGTTTTGTCTGGTTTGCACCAATCAGTTATTTTTTCTAAAATAGCTTTATCCTCAAAGGATACTCTTATTTCATAATCTCCATGATTGGATGCTGCAAGTAAATATGCGTTTTTCACTTTTAAAGTCTCTGGTAGAATGATTTTCTGTCCAACACATCTCACGTTGTCTAAGCCACTTACGTGTAATATAAAGGGTATGTCGTTTATTTTCACTATTCCCTCAGACATCTCCTGAGCGGGTAAATATGCTCCCACAATACCGCCAAGATTGTCGAAGTTTCCAGGGGATGAGGGTGTACCAAATCCGTCGTTGTTGAACAAGGGTTTAATATCAAGGAGTATAAAATTATCCATATTGACTGTTTTTATCTGGACTACCTCCTCTTTTCTTTGCTTTTGTTTCTCGAAAACTTGATAATTCAACAGTTTTAAAGCACTACTCTTGAAATCGTAAACAATACTTTTCGTTCTGTCTCCTTCTTTGAAGCTTACCCCAACAATGTTGGGGATCATTATGATCTGGTCTAAAATCCCCTTTCCAGAGAGCACTACCCTTATATTTTTATCAACATCAAGAGAACCAATGTCGAACAATCCTTGACCAGTGAGGGAGGATCTCAGCTTTGAATCATTAGAAATCACAATGATTGACGTGGGGGAAAAGTTACCAGAAACAAGTAAACGATAGGTACCTGATGGTACGCTTAGTTCTTTTTTAAGTCTGGTTCCCTCTTCAAACTTAAAAGCAGCTCCTCCACCGTAATTCCCCAAGACGAGTTCAACAGGAGAAATACCAGGATCCATTCCTTCTGCTTCTATGACGGTGATACCGTTTCGGGAGACGATTGTGGGTGATTCAATGAGCTTTATGAATTTTTCCGGTAGAGTGAGCGAATGAAGCACCACTCTTAAAGCACTCACGGTTGACTCAGCACCAGCATTTTGGTTAACATGCATGTATTCGAGGCCATCGTATCCTTCGCCGTTGGGTCCCATCATTGGAACACCTAATCTGTTACCTCCAAAAAGCCAGGAAGCACCCAAAGAAGCTAGATATGCGAATTCTTCTTCACCAGTGAGTCTATAGATTTTGACAGCAGGAGTTACAGTGCAATCTAGTGAGTACGAAAGCTCTGGAAAGAGTTTCAAGTGGTTTTCTATTGAATATATCAGTCCAGTTCCAAGTAAAATAGGTATTTGAATCTCTAAGGATTTTTTCGCTGCCTCAAGATATTTAGGATCCATTGTTATCTTATAAGCCTCAACAAGAGCTTCGGCGTATCTATTCCCCCAACCATGCCATCTGAAGTGCTCCTTCTCAGTAGAAAAGAATCCCTGGAAGCAACCATTGGTGACTTGGAATTTCAGGAGCTCATCACTGAAGAATTTTATATCATCTTCTACGTTTTGGATCTTGTTGTAGCTCGATAATCCCAAAATATAGAGAGCGAGTTTGTCTCCAGACTTAGGAGGAGATTTTTTCAAGGCATTGTACGCTTTTTGTACAGCTTTTATTATGTTTTCATCCTTCGTGAATTGAGCCAATTTGGACAATCCCCAGAATGCTCTTAAAGTCCACCAAGAAGAGGTTTTTTTGGCGCTCGTTGGGCCGTATTTATTAATGGTACCGTCAAGATACGCGAAGTTATAAAAGTTTCCATCGGATGCCTGCATCTTTATAACAAACTTTGCTGCATCCATAGCGAGGGTCAGATATTTCTCATTCTTTGTGATCTCATATGCTTCGGAATAGAAAAGGATGACTCTGGCGGCATCATCTACGCAGAAGTCTCCCTCGTTTTTTGCACCTATTCCTTTATATTCCCCGTCTATTTTTTCTGCATAAACCCAGTATCCCTTTACTTTCTCATTCCCCAGCATGAACCAAACTGAAAGTCTTTCTAGGTGCGTAGTGTTCAACGTTAATGTGAAAAGGATGCCTGCCAGAGAAAACAACGAAATCCAAGCAATCCTTATTTTCATCTCTTCGCCCCCTGGAAATACTAGAATTCCTTGAAAGGCTTTTCCCCTATTTTCAATTTCCTGAAGGATTCACTTTTTTTCTCGAGGAGTTTTATGGCATCCGTCACGTTTTCTGCGCTATACAGCGTGAAAAGCCTCAGATGACGCACAGTGTCACCGTGTTTGTAATGATTCGGCATGTTTTCAAGCTTCAGAGAATAAGCGCCCTTTGTTGCTGGATAAACATCGAATTCACTGGGTATCCATTTGAAAACGCCATCCCTGAATTCCAAGCTTTCGTAAACCCATGTGTCTCCATCGATCCATTTTTTGTATACCGCAGGAACTACAGGGATTTCCGGCAGTATCTCAGCAATACCTATTTTCTTTCCCGGTGAGAAGTTACTTCTCCATCTCTCCATGGAGGCAAATATGTAAGTTGCTCCCCACCAAAGTGGTTTCATGGGATCAGTAGCTGGAAAGACAATATAAGGTATTCTATCTACTAGAGTGATCGCATTTCTTTCGAGCCAATATTCATAAGGAGTTATGCCCAATTGATCTGCCCAAACAAGCCTTCTAAACACAGGTAGAATGTGGACCGCATCTTCAAGAGCTGGAGCTATTGGTCTCGTTACCATAGTTTGAACCTTCATCATATCAGCGTAATTTTCGAATCTGAAAGTGTTGTCAACGAGTATGTCTCCATTTTTGAATATATGAACGACAAGTTCCTGAACCAATCCCTTAAACTTTTCAGATTCAAGGGTTGCAATGATTCCAGCTGCTAAAGGTCCGGGTTCCAAAACTTTCGTTGAGACCACTCTAAAAGCACCAGAAGTTTCTTCGTAATGCTTTCCCAGTTTACCATCAACGTAAAAGGTTGACTCCGGCCAACCACTAACACGTGCTATGCCTATCTCATCAAGCAAAGTTGCCTCAACATCACCAAACTTTGTGATTTTTGCAAGACCATGATCATTTACAAAAGCTTCCAACCTTCCATCGATTGTTTTTATCTGCCATCCTGAATCAACTTTTGTAATCTCAAACGCCTTTTTGTAGGAGATACTCTCTATAGATTGATCTGCTATGACAATTTTTCCCTCACCTTTTGCTAGGAAGACGAGAAAATCTTTTGAAGAAATTCTGCTGTTTCCGTCTACATCTTCAATTTGGAAAGGAACTTCTTTTCCTTCAAAAGTCACTTTCAAACTACTCCAAACAGGTTCAAAATCTTCTGGAATGAAATCCAAAAGATCCGACATTCGGATTACTACGGGGACTTCCATGGAGCCTGCATCTATAGGTATAGAAAATGTCCCGCCAAACATTATTGCAATTGACGAAATAACAATTAAAAAAAGAAAAATCTGCCGCATATTTTCTCCCCCTTTTAAAAATAATTAAAGTGAGGGGGGGCTCCCCTCACCGAAATAATTTGTTACCAAAGTAATTTGTTGATTTCTTTCACAGCTTTTTCGACTGCTTCTTCAGGAGTTGCCTTCAGGTACATAAGAGGTTCTATGAGATATGTTGTCATAGTGTTCTGAACATCGATCGTGTTGGTGATCAAAGCGGGCGGGATTGCGTAAGCTACGTATTCTGCTATCTTTGAGAAGTACGGGTCTTTCATATATTCTGCAAACACGGGATTCGAATTCAAATCTTCTCGTGCAGGTGGCATTTTTGTGAGTTCAATCCATCGAGCATCGTTTTCGGCGTTGGAGAACACCCATTTTATGAATTCAAAGGCTTCTTTTTTGTACTTACAATGCTTGAACATGACAAGACCTTTTGTATCGGCAAAGGTGTAGATCGGTTTATCAGCAGGATAATTGTCGGGAACGGGTGGAGGCGTCATCACGATGTGTGGGTAAACCTCTGGGTAATGTTCTTTTGTGTAACGCAAGTGCCACGGTCCCGTGATTTGGCCAAGGATTGTTCCGTTTTCAAACGGATCCTGTCCAAGATCGACAGCTGTCCATCCGTTCTTGAAAAGCGTGTAGATAAAGTTTGCAACAGCTTTTCCGTATTCGTTGTTGAAAACAGCTTTTCCATTTTCTATGTACGGTTTCCCACCGCTTGCTGCGTAATAGAACGTTATGAAATCGAACCATCTATCCCACCAGTTTCTTCCAGCAACAGCTCTGATGACGTACTTTTCTTTTGGAACAACCCATTTCTGTGCAAGTTCGTAAACTTCTGAGTATGTTCTTGGAGGTTTATCATATCCCAGTTCTTTCAAAAGATCTCCTCTCCATCAGAAGAGCATTGGGTTAGAGTAGATAGGAATCACGTAATAATGACCGTTGAGCTTCCAACCCTCAAGAATGTTTCTCATCTTCCTTGTTTCGGCGAGATTCCAAAATTCTTCCTTGAATTCTTCATCGAAAGCGACGAGTACTTCTAAATCCTGAGCGAGTTGGGCGGCGAAACCGCTGAAAATATTCGTACAGATGTCAGGAGCGTTTCCTGCTGCGATTGCGTTCAAGATCGCTTCTTCTGAGCTTCCAGCGGCTGGTATGACGGACCACTCGATTTGAACGTCTGGATGTTCTGCGTTCCACTTTTCAACTAGTGCTTTCCAGAAGGCTTCTTGGTTTGGATTTGGAGCGGTCCAGAAGACTATCTTTTTGACTTCTGCTAGTGCAACTACAGATAAGACTACCAACGCAAGAATAAGAACCTTCTTCCACATGCAGATCCCTCCCTTTATAGAAGATTTACAGGAACTATTTCGTGCTTTTTCTTTTTACAAATTGGGTGAAAACAAGTATTCGAACAGGATGTGGATTGACTTTCGTCAACAACTCATGTAAGCGCTTACATGCGAGGCATCCCATTTCGTATTTGAAAACCCTCAAAGTGGTCAAAGGTGGATCAAAATTTTCCGCGTCAACGATATCGTCGAATCCTATTACGGACACATCTTCCGGGATTTTCAATCCGTGTTCCTTCAACCTGTTGATAACCCAGAATGCTATACTGTCGTTTGATGTGAATATTCCTTCGGGAACTCCATAAGAATTCAACATTATATCCACCACTTTTTTTGCGCCGTCTTCTGTGTCATCACATTCATAGAATTTTGGCATCAATCCAGCTTTTTCCATAGCGTCTTTGTACCCGTCGTATCTCATCTTGAAACCGTAAGGCCATAAAGGGCCGTGAATATGAACAATTTTTGTGAATCCTTTTGAGATGAGATAATTTGTCGCATAAAGAGCTCCATCGTATCCATCACTTATCACACAATCTACCCTTTCGCCAGGTATGTAGTGATCTACGAGAACGAAGGGTTTTTTTCTAGACTTCGTTTCTTTCACAATTTCTTTTGAGACATCTCCTCCAACGAATATATAACCATCTGAATTGTCTGAATTTGAGAAATCCTCAAGAAGTTTGACATCCACTTTCATGCCGAGCTTTTCACAACTTTCTTCGATAGCCCTTATAACCACTCCGTAGAATTCTCCTATGATACCATTGTTCTGGAGGGGAGAAAGTATTCTCTTGCTTGCGAAGATGCTGACATTGAACAGTTTTCCTTTTGAGGCCAGTATTTTTGCAGAGATTTCCGGTTTGTATCCTAACTCCTCTATGGCTTTCCAAACTTTGTATCTGGTTCTCTCTGAAACGTATCCAGAACCATTTATCACTCTTGAAACGGTGGCGATTGAAACTCCGGCGAGTTTTGCTACATCTTCTATTGTTGGCATATCCTACACCTCCTGTAAGCGCTTACATACACTTTATACTAAAAATCTTAATGTTAAGTCAAGCGCTATTTTTTCCAAATATAGGCCAATATGTTTGAGTAGAGGAAATTATATCGAATTATTATCGAAAATCGAATTTAAAAAAAAATAAAAGCCCCCATAGGGGGCTCTTTTCTAGGTAAAATGTTTCATTTCGCGTAGGCAACACTTCTTTTTTCCCTTATGACAACCACCTTCAAGACTCCTGGATACTCTAGTTCTTCTTCTATCTTCTTTGATATATCGTAAGCGAGTTTTTCTGCGAGAGCATCGTCAACTTTATCTGGCTCAACGATAACCCTGATTTCTCTTCCCGCTTGAATGGCGTAGGCTTTTTCCACGTATTTAAAGCTCTTCGCGATTTCTTCAAGTTTCATAAGACGTTTTATGTAATTTTCCAAGCTTTCCCTTCTTGCCCCCGGTCTTGCAGCTGACAAAGCATCGGCAGCAGCCACAAGCACTGCTTCGGGGGTTTTCGGTTCTTCTTCTCCGTGATGGCTGAGTATCATGTTCACTATGTCTTCCTTCTCGCCGTATCTTCGTGCGAGTTCCGCTCCTATAGTAGTATGAGACCCTTCCAATTCTTGATCAACTGCTTTACCTATGTCGTGGAGAAGACCACCTCTTCTTGCTTTATCAGCGTTGAGACCGAGTTCAGATGCCATATAACCAGCAAGAAGGGCTACTTCTATTGAGTGACTGAGAACGTTTTGACCGTAACTTGTTCTGTACTTGAGTTTTCCAAGTAACTTGATGAGTTCGGGATGCAATCCCATAACACCTGCCTTGAAAGTTGCTTCTTGTCCAGCTTCTTTGATTGCTTTTTCTACCTCTGCCTTCGCCTTTTCGTACATTTCTTCTATCCTCGCAGGATGAATTCTACCGTCCGCAACGAGTTTTTCAAGTGTTATTCGAGCGATTTCTCTTCTCAAGGGATTGAAACATGACAGGACCACTACTTCTGGAGTATCGTCTATTATCAGATCGACTCCCGTGATTTTTTCAAATGTTCTAATGTTCCTTCCTTCTCTTCCTATGATTCGTCCTTTCATGTCATCCGAAGGTAGAGAAACCGTTGAAACGGTGATCTCTCCTACGTATTCTGGAGAATATCTTTGTATTGCGAACGCGATCACTTTCTTAGCCTCTTTCTCTGCTTCTTCTTCCACCTGTTCTTTCATTTCCTTGTAAAGTTTTGCGAGATCGTGTTCATATTTTTGCCTAGCTTCTTCTAAAACGAGTTCTCTAGCCTCCTCCACGGTCATTCCGGCAAGCTTTTTCAATTCCTCGTCAATTCTTGTTTCTTTTTCTTCGAGTTCTTTCATTTTCTCCTCAAGTTTCAGTTTCAACTCTTCTACCTGAAGTTCTCGTCTCTCTAGATTTTCCTCTTTTCTGGTTAGCAGCTCTTCCCTTTTCAAAAGTCTTTCTTCAAGGGATCTGAGCTCTTCCTCCCTTCGAGAGCGCTCTCTTTCGAACTCTTCTCTGAGCCTATGTATTTCTTCTCTACTTTCTATTATCGCTTTTTTCTTTATTTCGCTTGCTTCTTTCTCCGCGCTTTCGATAATAGTTTTTGCATCTTCTTTTGCTTTTTTCAATCTTTGATTTATCTGATAATTTGCTATTAGATATCCAAAAAAGAGACCGCCGATGCCTGCTAGTATGTACCACAACATCATTTCTCACCTCCATCTATTTGATCGAGTATCTCCTCGATCATGAAAATATCGAATCCTCTCTTGTAAAGGTAATCTTTAATGGCTCGTTTGTCCTTGAAACGTATCTTCAGTTTCTTCAATTCCTCAGAAAAATCGATTTCTGATAATGCCTTCCCTATAGCGCTTTCTATTACGTGTTCGTCCACACCGAGTGCTTTCAGTTTCATTTTCACTATTCGTGGCCCAAAAAGTTTCAACCTCATTTCGTCTATCGCAAAAAGAAACGCGGCTTTTTCGTCATCTACGTAACCTTGTTTCTTCAATGTATTTATAGTACTCTCTATTTCCTTGTCAGCAAATCCCTTTTCTTTCAGACGCCTTCGGAGTTCGTTTTCGAATCTCACTCGGTACTTTAGAAGTCTCAAGGCGTACTTAAGAGGATTTCTCTGGTTCTTTTTGCTTTTTCTCCGACCGTAAGAGGCCATATTTCTCTTTTATTCTCCTTTCGATTTCATCGGCTATCTTGGGATTTCCTTTGAGGAATTGGACCACGTTGGTTCCTCCTTGACCGAGTGAGATATCTTCACCTTTCAAGGTGGTGTAGTAGTACCAGCTACCTTTTCTGATTACAATACCTTCACTCACGGCTATATTGAAGAGTTCGTACTCTCTGTCTATACCCTTGCCGTATATGATGTAAGTCTGTGCGGTCTTGAAAGGAGGAGCGACTTTGTTTTTAACGATCTTTACGTTTATTGTGTTTCCTATTACATCTTTTCCTTCTTTAATTGCTTCGCCTCTTCTGACTTCCAACCTCATAGTGGCGTAAAATTTCAATGCAAGTCCTCCCGTGGTTGTTTCCGGGCTTCCAAACATCACGCCGATTTTCATTCGTATCTGGTTAGTAAATATTACCACCGCTTTCGATTTGTTCACACTTCCTGCTATTTTTCTCAGGGCTTGAGACATGAGACGAGCTTGCAACCCGACTTGCATGTCTCCCATGGCACCTTCTATTTCAGCCCTCGGTACCAAAGCGGCTACGGAATCAACAACTATTAGGTCTACTACTCCGCTTCTTACAAGCTCATCAACTATTTCAAGGGCTTGTTCTCCATGATCTGGTTGTGAGATCAACAGGCTTTTCAGATCCACACCGAGATTCTTTGCATACACTGGATCTAAGGCATGCTCTGCATCTATGAACGCTGCAACTCCACCCATCTTTTGTGCTTCAGCGATGGCGTGAAGAGCCAAAGTAGTTTTACCACTGGACTCTGGTCCAAAAATTTCCACAATCCTTCCTCTGGGATACCCTCCCACTCCCGTCGCAATGTCTATAGCAAGAGAGCCGGTTGGGATAACCTCTACAGGTTGGACCTGAGTTTCATCACCCAGTATCATTATCGATCCTTTTCCAAAGTTCTCTTCTATTCTTTTCAAAGCTTTTTCTAAAACACTCTTTTTCTGTTTTTCCTCAGCCATGTTTGATCAATCCTCCTTCAAAGTGACATTCGTAAAGAACTTTGTAAATAGGGCCGGTTGGTGTTAAAGTGGACGAGAAAATTTTGAAGCTGTCCACCGCCACCTCTATGGGTGGAAAGTCAATGTCCCCAAGTAATTTTTCCCATTTGTCAGGGTAATACTTCACTCTTCCGATGGTGATGTGTGGAACGAATCTTTCTTCAAAGGAAAAACCATGGTGTGAGAGTTCGTTTCTCAATTCTTCGTAGAGCTTGTTTAAACGATCTGTGTTTTCCACTCCCAACCAAAAGACTCGCGGGGATCTTCCCCTTCTGAAAAATCCGAAGCCTTTCACAGTAAAAGAAAAAGATGGGAATCCTCTCACTCTACGACAGAGATGTTCCGCTATTTCTGCAATCTTTTGTTCTTCTACGTTACCAAGGAAAAAAAGAGTAAGGTGCATGTTTTCCTCAGACACCCACGTTGCTCCAAATCCTCTTCTCATGAGTTTTTCTATAACTTCAGAAGCTTGTTTTTTAACTTCGTCGTTCACGTCGATGGCAATAAAAGTTCTCATAGATTATCCCTCCATTTTTGTGATTCTTGCAAGATCCATCGTGTAGAAAATCCCAGAGAGAACTGTTACGATGAATGAAAGTATTACAAGGAACATCAAGATGGGAAATGTAAGAAGGCCCATCTTGAGCAGGAAAACGCCTATCAAGACTACAAATTGAGAAACGGTTTTTATCTTTCCTATCCATCTCGCTGGCACGATTATTCCTTTACTGGCTGCAAGGATTCTGAGGCCGTTTATGAGTGTGTCTCTTGCAAAAACAGTCAGCACGTACCAAATAGGTAGAACATCCAACATGGTAACGGCCGTAGAGATTATCAGGATTTTGTCCGAAACTTGATCAAAAACCTTTCCAAAATCTGTCACTTGGTTCTTTCTCCGTGCGAAGAAACCGTCCAAATAGTCTGTAAACGCTGCAAAGAGAAAAACAGCAAAGGAAACGATGTCCCATCCTTCTAGATAAAACCAAACGATCGGTATCGTAAGGACCGCTCTCAGTATGGAAAAAAAGTTGGCCAAGTTCATACAGGTAACCCCCACATATCATATTCGTCATGTTCTTTTATTACTATATCAAGGAAATCACCGATGTTCCCTTCGCCTTTTACAAGGACAATCCCATCCACCTCTGGTGCTTCTGTCCAACTTCTTCCTACTAGGTATTCCCCCTCCTTTCCTTCGACGAGGAATCTCATCTTCTTGTTGAGAAACCTTTCCAAACGATTGTAAGAGATTTCCGATTGAATCATCAACAGTTCTTCTTGTCTTCTCTGTGCCGTCTCTGGTTCCACCTTTTTCGTCAGTGTGTATGCAACCGTTCCTTCTTCGTCTGAGTAAGTGAAGACCCCGAGTTTGTCGAATTGCACTTCTTCAACAAATCTCTTCAACTTTTCGAAATCTTCCTCAGTTTCCGATGGAAATCCAACTATTATACTCGTTCGGAGGATAGCATCTGGAAACTTTTCTCTTATATAAAAAAGCATCCTCTTCAATTCTTCCGATCCCTTGGCTCGCCCCATGAGTTTCAAAATTCTATCACTTCCATGTTGCACTGGCACATCGAAATACTTTACCACTTTCTCCAAGTTCAACATGGCTTCTATTATGTTCTTTGTCAGATGATCTGGATGAAGGTACATCACTCTGATCCAGAAATCACCTTTTAGACTGTTCAAATTTCTCAGAAGATCGGGTAGAACTTGTTTCCCGTAAAGATCCACACCGTAAGAAGTTGTATCTTGAGCAACCAAAATGATTTCTTTCTTTCCCATTTTCAAAAGGTCCTCCACTTCTCTAACAACATCCTCTATCTCTCTACTCCTCAGTCTTCCTTTGAAGCTCGGGATGGAACAGAAGGTACATCCCCTGTCACATCCGTCGGATATTTTCACGTAAGCGAAAGGCTTTTCTTCCAAGCTGAATCTTCTTCTATAACTGTAAACGGTTTCGGGACGGTCTGGTATCAAGTCTTCTCCTCTCTCTAAAGCCGCCACTATCTTTTCTGGGGCTGCCACACCTATCCACTGGTCAACTTCAGGTATTTCTCTCTTTAAATCTTTGTAATACCTTTGAACAAGACATCCTTTTACAACTAGTTTGAATTTGTACCCGTTGTTTTTTGCTTCGATGAAAGAGAAAATTTCTTCTATTGCCTCTTTTTTTGCATCTTCAATGAAAGCGCAGGTATCGAGAACAACAATGTCTGCTTCGTCTACACTTTTTACGATTTTATGCCCTTTATCCTTCAGAATCCCTGCCAATACGTCACAATCGGCCTCGTTTTTTGGGCAGCCTAGAACCTTTATTCCCACTTTCATTTTTTTATGATTTTCCTCCTCTTCTTCAAATATCTCTCCCTGATTTTCTCCAAATGCTCTTTGTACTCTGCTTCTCTGTAATTTGGATAAGTGAACTCCATGTGTCTGAATTCTCCTCGAACGTAAACTAATGTTACTTCTGCATATATACCCTTTCCTAAATAAATACGGTTCCCCCAGTGTTTCGTCGAAGCCAAGACGAATTGAGTGTGGTGGATGTAACCTGGATCTATATTCACTTTCCTCTTTCCTTCCACAGCGAACATCTTTTCTATAGAATTAGTTTCAAGCTTTATGTCTGCAAGTTGATAAGGATGTATGAGTCTTTCAAAACTAACCAGTTTGCCTTGTAAACCTTGTCCCATTTCTTCTGAATAGTAGAGGGTGTACTTTTCAAAATCAAGATTATTTGATACGTAATCTATCGGACCGAATCTTTCCTCAAGGACGGGTCTCACCTCGCTGAACCAGTAATCTATGTGAGACGCGAAGATGAACATCACCAAATTGACCAAATCTGGAGTTTTTATTTCTCCCATGACACCATCACCTCGAATTTTTTGAGTTTCACCGTCCACTCTTCTGAAGAGGTTCTGAGAACAATATCACCCTCAGTTTCCACCGTATACTTCCCCTCAAACAATGGCACCTCACCCTTTACAGGAGTCCCGTTCAAGATAATCTCTTTCGAGCTGACAAGGTAAGCAGGTGGAGTACGACGAAGTTTTATGTTTTCGCTAATTGAAAAGATGAGCAAAACAATTCCTACGACTAAGAATGATATCAGAACCACATTTTGTGGACCTCTTTCTTTTTCCTTTCCTTTCTTTTTTTCCTTCTTCAGTCCTTCTTCGAGAGTTGTTTCTTTCTTCCCTTCCTCGTACATTTGCAGCATCTCTTCTGAAGGCAATTCTAGAAACTCTGCGTATCGCCTTATATAACTCTTCACATAAATTTCCGCATCAAGATTTTGCAGATCACCTTCCTCAATGCGCTTTAATTTGCTAGGATTTATGTTTGTGAACAGGGAAGCATCTAAAAGAGTGATTCTCCTCTCTTCTCTTCTCTTTTTGAAGGTTTCTCCAAGTTCCTTCCATTTTTCGCTCAAAACAATCGCCTCCAGACACCCGTCTGGTTGTTTGAGGGCTGAATTTATTTTATCACAGCGGGGAAAGTGTTTAGAAAAGGCTTCTTTTCAGTCGTTGAGTGTAAATATGAGCCAGCCTAGTAGGTTCTGGGATTCTCTTTCCAGGCAGTGTAAAGGATTTTATGAGTCTCATGGAACTTTCAACGTCTATCAGGTGCCCTGGTGAGACAAAAATGGGTGCACTTCCTTCTTTGGTCCTCATTACGCAACCTATGATGCCTTCATTGTCGTACAAGTAACTCCAAGAACACGCTTTATTTTCTGGTTCAGCATACGAACCGTAGAGTCTGGATTTTGCCACTCCGATCGTCGGAATTTCTATGAAGAGTCCCATATGGGATGCAATGCCAAGTTTTCTAGGGTGAGCTATTCCTTGCCCGTCGAAAACTACTACATCGGGACGTATTTTGAGTTTTTCCCACGCTCTCAAAAACAACGGCCCTTCCCTGAAAGCAAGGAGGCCAGGAATATAGGGAAAGGGTACTTCCCCTCTCTCCGTTGCGAGCTCCACGATCTTGAACGAAGGGTATTCCAGTACCACTACTACTGCGAGTCCTTCTTTTGATCGTGGGAAAGAAAGATCTACCCCCGCCACGTACTTCGGTTCTCCTTCGAAAGGTATGAATTGCAACTTTTTTCTGAGTTCTCTTTGTATCTCTACAGCTTCCTTGGGTGATAGATTCCATTCGTGCAGTTTTTTGTACACCATTTCTCTCACTCCTTGAAATCATCTATCAACACCAACGCTGATATGGGAAAATCGAGATATATCCGTTTTTTTCCCAGGTTTTCTATTATGGTGTAGTAGATTTCATAATCGTCTTTTGAATTGAACCTGTGTATCGTAAACTTCCTCGACGGATGAGCCTTTCTCAAAACTTTCAATATGTATTCCTCTTCCTCTGGCTGCGCTATGAACACATGATCTCCTTCGATTTTATTGGATATTCCAATATCTTCCCAAATGACTTCGTTCGGCTCGAATCCCACTCTTTCTTTCCATACACCTCTCATGTTTGCTTCGAAAACTCTAGATACAAGGGATGAAATATTCACGATTACTAGATTCATAGAAGGTGCTTCTTCTACGGATTTCCCGAAGAGATCTTTTTTGAACGAACTAATTTCCTTTTCATCAGCGAAGACTTTACCGTTTTCATCGATTATGTAGGGAAGAGTGAAAAATTGGTATTCAATACCTTTTTTTACCTTCGAAAGCAGTGTGAGAAGTTCTGGAAGTCTTATATTTGTTTCGATGTACGGTTCTACTTTTTTGTACAATCTTGCGATTTCATAGGGATTTTTTTTCAAAGCTTTGTTGAGAAGTTTCTTTAGGACTTCCTTTTGGCGTTCTATTCGAGCGAGATCACCCATGGAGTCTTTTCTGTACCTTATATATGCTAGGAGCTGTTCGCCAGACAGTTTGTACGGAATCCCAGGTTTAAAATCTATGACCAGATTTTGGGAGAGATCCTCATAGAACATCACTTCGTTAGGGATCACCTCAATCGGCCCTAGTTCGTCTCCCAACACTTTGAACGCTTCGTAATTGAAAATCACATACGAGGATGGCTCTATCCCAAGGAGAGATTTCACAACTTGGCACAATTTCTCTATTCCATAAGAGTTGAAGATGGCGTTGACCTTTATGTTTTCCACCATCAGATCTCTGGGTATGGAGATGAACGAAAGGATACCCTTTTTCCAATCAAGAACTCCAAGAACGATTACGTCAGTTCTAACTGTATGTTCGATCTCCTCGTCTTTTCCGAGAACGAGGAATACGTAGGGATTCTCAACATTTTCACTTGAGAAAAGAAACGATATAGATCTGTTTAGTAAAAACAGGAATGATATAATTAAAAAGAAGGCTAAACTAATTGAAAGAAACAAGAACACTTTTTTCAACATGGCATCACCCTGATCGTATTCTATCACCACGGAGGTGATTTTTATGAAAGTGGGTATCATAGGTCTTGGAAGGGTAGGATCCAGTACCGCATTCGCATTGTTGATGAAAGGGTTTGCGAGAGAAATGGTTTTGATAGACGTGGACAAAAAAAGAGCTGAAGGAGATGCTCTCGATCTTATACATGGAACTCCCTTCACAAGGCGAGCTAACATATACGCTGGTGAATATGAAGATCTAAAGGGTTCCGATGTGATTATCGTTGCTGCAGGTGTTCCGCAAAAACCGGGAGAAACCAGACTTCAACTTCTTGGAAGGAATGCAAGGGTGATGGAAGAGATAGCCAGAAATGTGTCGAAGTATTCACCAGAATCCATAGTGATCGTGGTTACCAACCCAGTCGATGTTCTTACTTACTTTTTCCTCAAGGAATCGAAAATGGATCCAAGGAAGGTGTTCGGTTCCGGTACAGTTTTAGACACCGCAAGGCTCAGAACGTTGATCGCTCAACATTGTGGCTTTTCTCCAAAGAGCGTCCATGTTTACGTGATAGGAGAACATGGAGATTCAGAAGTGCCTGTGTGGAGTGGGGCGATGATAGGAGGCATTCCTCTCAAAAATATGTGTGAAATCTGTAACCGTTGTGATGCGAACATTCTTAAAGAGTTTGCAGAAAAAACCAAACGTGCAGCGTATGAGATCATAGAGAGGAAAGGAGCAACACATTATGCAATAGCTTTGGCCGTTTCGGATATAGTTGAAACAATTTTCTTCGATGAAAAAAGGGTATTAACACTATCTGTTTATCTCGAAAACTATCTTGGCGTTGAAGATGTGTGTATCAGTGTTCCTGTTACTCTGGGAAAAAGCGGAGTGGAAAGGATTCTTGAGATAGAACTCGATGAGGAAGAATTAGAGGCCTTCAGAAACTCAGCGAACATATTAAAGAGTGCCATTAACGAAATTACGGCTAACGATTATGGAGATCAAAACGAGCGCGGATAAAGCGACGTAGACCGTATCATAAAATTTCCATTCCACATCTTTGAATTTTGTTTTTGGGGGCTCGCCTGTGTAAAGGCGAGCCTCCATTGCCGTTGCTAACTCCTCGGCTTTCCTGAGAGCAGAAGTCAGCAAGGGGACGATTATAACCACTAAGGCTTTCAATCTGTCTACGAGTTTCCCTCTTTCAAAGTTCGCTCCTCTTGAAATCTGTGCTTTCAATATCCTATCTGCTTCGAGGGCTAGAATTGGAACGAATCTCATGGCTATAGTCATAACCATTCCGATCTCGTGACCGAGTTTTCTTGCTCCAAACAGGGAAAAGAAACTCTCTATTGCTCTCGCTGACAACAAAGGTGGAGTGGTTGCCGAAAAGTTCTCGGCAAGAAGAATTATCAAGACAAGCCTTAGCATTATGTAAACGGCAGACAAAACGGCTTTGTCCGTTACTATCCAAAAAATCCTCTTTCCATCTGAAGGAGTCAAGAGTTGGACTAGAACAGCAAAAATGAGAAAGAACCATAAGCTTTTCAATCCAGCTATGTACACTTTCAAGCCAGTTTTGCTGAGTGTCATAAGGACAAAGATCATCGCTGCTGGAACAATGTATAGCAGAATGTTGGGTACGAGCAAAATAGAGGTTATTAGAAGAACCATTCCCACAAGCTTTGCCCTAGGGTCCAATTTATGAATGATGGAATTCGTAGGTATATATCGCCCAATGAGAACCGTTGGAAGCTTCATTTTCTACCCTTTTTCGCTTTCTTCTTTGATGAAATTTCTTTAAGAGTACCATCGAGCAGTTTCTTCATCTTTTTCAACTCGCGACAAACGAGATAATTGATGCTGTTTCTCTCGTATTTCCCTGTTTTCGTGAGTTTTCCCGCTTTCATTCCCATCACAAGTTCTATGGCATCGTCTACCGTTTCTACAGTCCATATGTGGAAGAGTCCTTTTCTCATGGCTTGGATGATCTCATCTTTCAACACAAGATTCTTCGCGTTGGTTTTCGGTATGATTACACCTTGTTCACCATCGAAACCACGATTCTTGCAGGCTCTGAAAAAACCCTCTACTTTCTCGATTATTCCGCCGACAGGTTGAACCTCTCCGTGTTGGTTTATAGATCCTGTCACTGCTATTCCTTGTTTTATCGGTACCTTTGAGATAGCCGATAGAAGTGCAAGAATTTCGGCGAGAGAAGCACTATCTCCTTCCACTTCACTGTAAACTTGTTCGAAACTTATTGAGGCACTGACGGAGAGTGGGAACTCTTGAGCATACCTGCTACCGAGGAATCCCTCGAGTATGAGAACCGCCTTGCTGTGTATCTTTCCGCTGAGGTCGGCTTCTCGTTGAATGTCCACAACACCCGGCCTACCGAGATAGGCTTTTGCGGTTATTTTTACAGGTACCCCGAAGGAATAATCTCCAAGATCGAGAACAGTTAGACCGTTTATCTGTCCCACTCTTGATCCGGTCACCTCAACCATGAGATCAAATCTTTTTATCATTTCATCGTACTTTTCTTCGAGTAGATTCTTTCTGTTCTCCATGGCGTGGAAGGCTTTGAGCACATGAGAAGAGTCGGTGATTGTAGAATTTTCCATCTTCGCTATTTCTCCGGATTCGACGATAAGATTCACAATGTCTCCAAAAATTGCCGATAGTTTCGTGCTGTCTTTTGCATTTCTCATGGAATACCAAATAACCTTTTCCAAAGCTTTTTTGTTGAAATGAGGGAGGTTCTTTTCGCGACACACGTTGGAAACGAAAGAAGCGTATTTTTGAATGTTCAATTCATTTTTTGGAATTTCCCAATCAAAATCTGCCTTTATCTTGAAGAGCTTTCTGAAATCACTGTCCAGTTCGTAGAGAAGCTCGTACAAATGAGGTGTTCCTATTACTATAACTTTCAAATCAAGGGGAATTTTCTCGGGTTTCAGAGTTATGGTGTTGGAAATTCCCAGAGAGCTTTCAAGATTTTCAATTGTGATCTGACTTTCCATGAGAGTTCTTTTCAGGTTGTGCCATACGTAAGGTTGACTCAACAAGCGTTCTGCTTCCAAGATCAGGAATCCTCCGTTTGCTTTGTGAATGCTACCTGGTCTTATCATGGTGAAATCGGTTTGTAAGAAACCACTTCTCACATAATACTCTATCTTCCCGAAAAGGTTTGAATACGTTGGATTCATTTCAAAGACGACGGGAGCACCCTCGAGGTCGGAGTTGTCTACTATCAGATTCAGGGAGTACTTTCTCATGTACGTTTCCTTTCGTTCCTTAGCATCCATCTTGAGGAATTCCACCAGATTTTCAACGATGTCTTTTTTCACGTCTTCCAGGAACTTTTTGATGGTGTCTCCTTCAAACTCGCTTTTCATCTCAGCAAAAAGGGGTTCTATAGCGAAGAGCGCAGTTCTTCTGTGAAATTCTTCCAAAGATTTTCTGAACTCTACATCCAACTTTCTGATTCTGTATAGCGTACCGTCCACGAGATGTTTCAATTTAATCTGTCTCTCTTCGATCTCTTTCTTCGCTTCCTCTGGAAGGGCATTCACCGCTTCGGGTGGGAGAGGTTTCCCGTTGATGATAGGAAGCATGACCACACCGGCAGGAGTAAGTTGGACGGCAAATCCAAGTTCTTTCGCTTTCGCTTCTAGATCTTCCCAGAGTTGTTTTTTCATGAGAGAATATCTCTCTTCTATCTCGGAAATCTTTCCTGCGAATTCTTCACTTTCAAAAGATTTATTCAAAACTTCGACTACTTCGTTTATCAGGTTCTCGAGACTCTTTTTGAATTTCTTCCCCTGCCCGGCCTTGAAAGATATCACTTTCGGCTCATAAGGGTTTTCAAAATTGAACACATAACCCCAATCGTTCGGTGTGGGCAGTTTCTTTGCAGTCTCTTGGAGCATAGTCTGAACGAAGGTCCTTCTGCCCGTACCCGTTACACCTGTGACGAAGATGTTGTATCCCTTCTCTTTTATTTTTATTCCCAAGTCTAGAGCTTCTTTGGCTCTTCTTTGACCTATGAATCCCTCACTGGGAGGAATTTCTGCCGTGGTTTGGAAGTTCAGAAAATCAAGATCAAGGTTGTTTATTTCCTCAGGCTTTATTTTCTTAATCATTCTTTCACTCCTCTCGTTTGTGTGATCGAGATTAGGAAGATTTTTTACTCGATCACATTTTATTGTACAATAATCGAAGAGAGGATGAATCAACTGAAACGAGAAAGGGTGAGATCAATGGGAAATGTCATAGTTGTGACCTCAGGTAAAGGAGGCGTGGGTAAGACCACAATAACTGCCAATCTCGGTTGCGCTCTAGCAAAACTCGGGGAAAAAGTTTGTCTTCTCGATGCAGATATTGGTTTGAAAAACCTCGATATAGTTTTGGGTCTGGAGAACAGAATTGTCTACACGTTGATCGATGTCGTGAATGGGAAAGTTTCTCCCCAAGAAGCTCTCGTCAGACACAAGGTATTGAAGAACCTTTATTTGCTTCCAGCCTCTCAGATAGCCACGAAAGAGATGGTTTCTCCCAACGATATGAAATCGATCGTCAAAGAACTTATCCCAAACTTTGATTATATCATTATCGATTCTCCAGCCGGCATCGAAAGAGGTTTCAGAAACGCAGTAGCACCGGCAGAAAGGATCCTTGTGGTTACCACTCCAGAAGTTCCCGCCATATCGGATGCCGACAGAGTAATCGGTCTTCTGGAAAATTTTGGTTTCTCGGATGAGAACATTCACGTTGTTATCAACAGGTTCAAACCCCATATGGTACGGAAGGGAGAGATGCTCACAACGGACGATATAAAACATACGCTTTCCCTGGAAATTATTGCCGTCATACCCGATTCTGAAGATATAATTGTTGCTTCCAACACGGGAGTACCAGTTTCCTTAAATGGTAACTCCAGAATTTCAAAAAACTTTGAGAATCTTGCGAAGAGAATACGAGGAGAAAAGATCCCGTTGGAAGAAGATTTTGCGACTGTCTCAAAAAGTTTTCTCGATTCATTAAGAGATTTCTTCTCAAAATTCAAGAGGGGATGATACGATGAAGTTCCTATTTTGGGAGTTTGGAAAGAAAAAAAAGAGCAGAGAAACTGCAAGGAAAAGGTTGGAACAGATCGTCGGAACAACTAAAAGAAAACAAATGAACATAGCCGAAATCATACCGAAAGAGGTTCTCGATAAAAATTCGGATAAGATAAAGGAAAGAATTGCGAGCTGGCTCTCTGAAACGTTCAATGTCGAAAAAGACAAAATAAAGATAGACTTAGAGGAACGAGAAGGGCACGTTGTGATCATAACGAACGTGTTCTTTAAATAGGAGGTGCGAAAGATGCTGAAAAAGTTGACAATTCGGACTTCTATGCGCGTTCAGTTTGTTGACATCACTTCGGATGTCATCAGAGCGATAGAAGAATCGGGGGTGAAGAATGGTATTTGTGTGGTTTTTGTGCCTCATACCACTGCTGGAATTACGATCAACGAGAATGCGGATCCCAGTGTTAGACACGATATAATCACCACTCTATCCGGCCTTGTTCCGGCCTCAGCGAATTACACGCATCTGGAGGGAAATGCTGACTCCCATATAAAAGCTTCTTTGGTGGGTTCATCGGTTACGCTTATCATCGAAAACGGCCGACCTCTCCTTGGAACGTGGCAAGGCGTATACTTTTGTGAATTCGACGGACCGCGTACCAGAAGTGTTTACGTGAAGATACTCGAAGATTAGTCTAGGATTCTCAGTTTCATCTTCTCTTCCAAGGAAAGTTCCGTAAGATCATCTATAAAGATTATCTTTGGTGGTTCTATTCCATTGAATTGGGTGTTGTATTCTACAGTGTAGGCTCCTGCGTTGATGAAGCACACAAGATCGTTGAGGGTCACACTCTTTGGGAGAAGCACTTTGTCGTAGATCACGTCGATGCTGTCACAGGTTGGACCGGCGAGGTGATATTCTTCTAATTCGTCTTTTTCCTTTCCCAAGACTCTCAGTTCGTATTCAAAGTTTTGAAGAGTCTCTGCAAGACCGTGAAATGCTCCTGCATCGATGTAAATCCATTTCTCTCCCGCCCTCTCGCTTTTCAGAAGGACTTTCGTGACCAACCATCCTGCTTCCCCAACCATGTATCTCCCGGGTTCCGCTATGAGTTTCAGGTTGTGAACGAACCAGAGGTGTTCGTCTATTGCCTCCTCGATCGCTCTGCCGATTTCTTCTATCGAAGGTATGGGCTTTCGATGTTGAACCGGAAACCCTCCTCCGACGTTCAGCAAAGAAAGGTTCAATCCAGATCTCATAGCCTTTTTGAAAATCTTCCCAGCAACCTCTATGGCTTTTTTCCAACTTTCTGGGTTTAAATTCTGTGATCCCACATGAAAACTTATTCCAACCGGCCTCAGCTTCATTTTCGCGGCGTAGAAGAGGAGTCTTAGAGCATGATCAGGATCCGTTCCGAATTTCCGAGAGAGTGGCCAATCCGCGTCCTCCCCGTCCGTTGATATCCTCACGAACACGAAACTTCCCGGTGCGTTTATAGCCACCTTTTCTATTTCCATCTCACTGTCAACAGCAAAGAGTTTGATTCCGTTTTTGTAAGCAAAGGCGATATCTTCTTCTCTCTTGATAGTGTTTCCAAAACTCATCCTTTTTCCATCTATTCCAAGGGCGAGAAGCTTTTCTATTTCACCTTTCGACGCTACATCGAAATTACAGCCCAATTTCGAAAGAAGAGAAACAATCCGCGGATGCGAGTTGGCTTTTACGGCATAGTATATGTCAGCTTTCCTCAAAGCCGATTTCATTTCAAGATATTTCTTCTCAACTATAGAAAGATCAAAGAGCAGGAAGGGAGTTTTCACAACTTCGAGAGCTCTCCTCACCCAATATTCCATCAGCAATCCCCCTCTTTGTGGAAAAGATTCAGCACGAATAAAGGATAGGAAAAAAAGGAAGTGGCATAAAGCAACTTTCGGTAAAAACTTTTTTACAAATCGGATCGTTTCGAAATTATACATAGACTAAGTTACTTAAATAACAATAGGCTTTGAATGGCTTTCTTGACAGAACATAACATGATTTTATAGAATCAGTTTGTGATCTAAAATCCCGGAGGGAGGGATGTGAAGATGAAACTCTCCACTCTGATGTACTTGGTGATACCTATCATTGTTGCAGCAGGAGTGGTGGTATTCTATCTTACGGTAACATTTTCTACCGGTAAATTGAATGAAGGTTGGGTGTCTAACTTCGGTGAAACTTCTGAGCGATTTGTGGAAACAGCCGTTGAGTCTGAAGCAAAGGTTCTTGAAAGTGCTTTACATGTAATTGTCTCAAACCGAGAAATTGTGGAAGCGTTTGCACAAGGTGACAGAAATAAGCTCTACACTCTCACAAAGGACATTTTCAAGGAACTAAAGGATCACGGAATTGCTCAGTTTCAATTTCATACACCTAATAATCGAAGTTTCCTACGCGTCCACAATCCGGAAAAATACGGAGACGATCTTTCAGCGTTTAGAAAAACCGTTGTTGAAGCCAACAAAACGAAACGATTGGTGAAAGGATTAGAAGTTGGTGTTGCAGGATTGGGATTGCGCGTTGTAATGCCGATTAACTATCATGGAAAACACATAGGAACGGTGGAACTGGGTGCTAGTTTGGGAAAGGAATTTCTTTCAAATCTTCCCGGTGAAGATATCTTATACGTGTTCTATGACAACTCAGGTAATCGCGTTGATCTTGTTGTCAAGGAGAAGGAGGATATAGAAAACTTTGTGGATGAGTTCGACCTTGAAAAACTACTGCGGGGTGAAAAAGACTACAGATTCGAAGGACAATACTTTTTCGTTGCCACGCCACTGAAGGATTTCTCTGGGAAATATGTAGCGGCGATTTTGAGCAGATACAGTGCAAGCCAAATTGCAGGTGAAATAAACAAGAACAAATCTGTTGCTTTGGGTACCGGTATCGGTGTAGTGGTGGCTCTCTTAGCAATACTCGTTCCAGCGGCGAGAATGACCGTCAACAAAATTCGAAAAATTGTAGGAGCGCTGGAGAAATTTAGTCAAGGAGATCTCACGGTACGTGTTGATTTGAAAGGCAAAGATGAATTTGGACAGATCGCTTCCAACATTAACAAAGCGATCGAGGCACAGGCAAAGAGCGTGAAAGAAGTACGTGATTCTGCTTCTCAATTGTCAGCATCCGCGAATGGATTGGCATCAACGGCGGAGGAGCTCAGCGCGAATGTGGAAGAATTCACAGCACGATTAGAAAACGTTGATGAGGAGATACAGAATGTATCTGCATCTGTGGAAGAAGTGAACTCGGGGGTTGAAGAGGTTGCAGCGGGTGCTCAAACCGTATCGAATGCGGCACAGGATCTAGCTGAAAAAGCCACAACGGTTTCGAATGCGGCAAACAAGGGTCAAGAAGCTGTAGATATAATAACGAATATCATAGAAGATACATCTATCAAAGCTGACCAAACAGAGAAAATCGTGTTGGCCTTAGTTGAGAAAGCCGAACAAATAGAGGAGATAACAGAGACTATCAGATCTATAGCAGAACAAACGAACCTTCTTGCTTTGAACGCTGCTATTGAAGCAGCTCGTGCAGGGGAAGCCGGCAAGGGATTCGCCGTAGTGGCTGATGAGATCAGAAAGTTGGCAGAGGAAAGTCAATCTGCAACGGATAAAATAGCGGCAACGTTGGGAGAAATCCAGCAGTTTTCACAAAATGCAAATCGAGCGACCAAGGAAACCGTTGAAGCGGTTCGAAAAGCAAGTGAACAAGCTGAAAATGTGGCTGGTGAGCTCAAGAACATTCTAAAGGAAGTCGGAGAAATAACGGATATGATCAACAATCTGGCAGCTAGTGCTGAAGAACAGAGTGCAGCAATAGAGGAAATATCCAGTGCTGTAAACAATATCACACAATCTGTAACAAGGATTGCTCAAGAGATAGAAGAAGCAACTGGTGCAGCGAAAGACCAAGCAACTGCAAGTCAACAAGTAGCAGCAACCGCGGAAGAACTGTCCGCACTTTCTGAAGACTTTGTTAGACATGTAGAAAACTTCAAAATATAGCTTTGTTTTATTAAAGTGGGGGACATCCCCCACTCTACATTTCCAGTTGCTGCAGAATGGTCATCGGTCCGATGGCGGTTTGCATGCTCAAAGCCAATCCCCGCGGATCGCATATCGCTCGATAGAGCGCCTGACCGTTGAAATAAATGGTCGAATAGATGGTGCCATCTTCTCCTATCTCGTTCACCCACGAAAAGGCAATATCCGGAATTTCAAGAATTGTGTCTTTTTGAAGCAGGGAAGGATGAATATAAAAAGGACCTACCTCAGGAATTGCTGTTAGTTTTGAATTTGGATTTGAATAAGGAACATCATAAAGTTGATAAGAAACATCGTAGACAGCAAGAGGACCTTGAAAACCGTTGAAATTCACAATAGTTTTTCCTATAGGAGTCCAATATCCTAAGGCCGAGGAAAGAATTGTGTAACTGTGGCTTTCTTGAGCTACCTCAGGGAACTCCAACTTTGGCCAATCCACATGGAAAGTTTTCAAAAAGGTGTACTCAGCAAGACTTGTTCCCGTCGGTTGTTTTTCCAAGAAGATGAATTTCAGAATTCTTCCTTCTTGTGAAACTATGAAATTGTAGGAAGATGCTCCATAAAGATCACTTTGAAAAGTGTAGCTCAGGAGGAAACTACCATCTGGATTCTGCCCGCCGCTTACGATAATATTTTGCTTAGCCAGTTCTGCACTCTGTGCAAGAATATCACGAATCTGTTCGGGATTGATGTAAATCGGCAAAGCGGTCGAAGAAGTGTTAACTTGCGTCATACCTTCTAAATCCGACAAAATGGTTATCCATATCCCATACGATATGTTATTGGCAACGTTTGTTACAAGAAGTATACTGTAACCATTAGCATAATAACCGCTTTGCCCTTCTTCACCTGCCGTTCTGTTCCCCGCTTGCACACTGTAAAGCACAACGAGGCCTGGCGATACCCATTCTGGTAGCGGATACTTCGCTCCAATTCGTGGAATGATTTGCTCGAGTATCTGATTTTGATTGGGGAAGAAGCCTTCGTATTGGCCAAGAGTGAGAGTTCCCAACAGAAGGAGATAAACAAAGAACATCCACCGTTTCATGATATCCCCTCCCTGTTAACAGCTATTATACAATATGATATAATAGTTCAGGATATAAAATTTTTAGTATTTGAATTAAAAGGAGTGAAACAATGAAGAAGATGCCAGAAAGTAAGGAAATTCTAAACATGGTTTTTGATCTGGTGAGGGCATTTTCCAGACTCATGCCTTTTTTACCGGATGCGGAAAACATGAACACACTCGAGTTCTATCTCTTCATGTTCGTCGCGTTGAAAGGTCCCTCTTCAATGAGTAAGATTGCTGAGGAATTGTCCGTCAGTAAAAGCAACGTCACGATAACAGTGGACAAATTGGAGGAGAAGGGATATTTGAAAAGAGAACGCTCAAAAAACGATAGACGGGTGGTGATGGTATCCCTAACGAGAAAAGGCGAGGAGCTTTTCAAGATCATCCTGAAAAATTTCGAAAGTGTGATAAAAGATGTTGTTTCGAAAATTCCCGATGATGACCTGAAAGTGATATCAGATGGATTCGAACGTATGACACGGTTGTTTTTGAAAGGAGGTGAATGAAGATGGTCCTTGTAACTGGAGCCACAGGTCATGTGGGTAATGTGCTTACTAAAAGACTAGTTCGTGAAGGGCGAAAAGTCCGGGTTATGGTTCTACCGAAAGATGATCTCACACCCTTGGAGAATTTAGACGTGGAAATTGTGTACGGTGACGTTAGAGATAAGGAAGTTGTTGCAAAGGCTATGAAAGGGATTGAGTTGGTTTATCACTTAGCGGCGGTGATTTCTATCACACCTTGGAAGAGAAAGTTGCTTTATGAAGTGAATGTGAAAGGAACTGAAAACGTTTTGAGAGAAGCAACGAAACATGGAGCGAGGATGGTTTACGTTTCATCCGTTCATGCTTTTGCCGAGCCGGAACCGGGAGCTGTGATAGATGAAAACATCCCTGTGGATCCAAAAAGAACAACTGGTTTTTATGGGAAAACGAAGGCTATCGCCACACTCAAAGTTTTGAAAGCTTCTCGCGAAGGAGCAGATGTTGTTGTGGCATGTCCCACGGGAGTGATAGGTCCTTACGACTACAAACTTTCAGAGATGGGCAAGGTGTTCATGAAGTTTCTCAAAGGGAAATTGCGAATTTGTATCGACGGATCCTTCGATTTTGTGGATGTCAGAGATGTGGTCGATGGGCTTATGAAACTTTCAGAAAGAGGTAAGAAAGGTGAAATATACATTCTTGGAAATCGTTCTGTAACCATGAGAAAAATGATGACAATGCTCGAGGGAATAACCGGAATTCCCGCTCCCAGAGTGTATTTGCCTCTTCATCTGGCTTGGGTTGTTTCAGGATTCTCCTTGATGTTCTCAAGTTTCGGGAGACATGAGGCCATTTTCACCCCATACGCCGTTCATACGTTGACGAGAAATTATGCATTCTCCCACAAGAAAGCGGAAATCGAACTTGGATATCGTCCCAGGCCCCTTATTGAAACTTTGAAAGACACAGTTGAATGGTTTCGAGCCCAGATCTTACTCAGAAGTATGAAGATCACCCAGCTAACAAGCTCACGAACCGGAGATTGAGAGATCTATATTGTTAACATATTGTAAAGATCATAATTTTATTTCGTTTCAAAGCAGCTTAAGATTGCTTGGGATGATGATCGGCGGACACTTTGACAGTTCGATTTCCAAGGTGTACACTTATGAAGTGCCGCTGAAAGCGGAAAGATTTTGGAGAAGGAGTGATTTTTTCATGAGAGGTACGGTTAAGTGGTTTGATTCTAAGAAAGGTTACGGTTTCATCACCATGGAAAACGGAGAGGACATCTTCGTTCACTGGTCGGCGATCCAGATGGATGGTTTTAAGACCCTCAGGGAAAACGAACAGGTTGAGTTCGAAGTTCAGCAGGGTAGTAAAGGGCCCCAAGCAGTCAATGTGAAGCCTGTTAGGTGATAGAAACCAAAAACAAATCCAGGCCCCGGTGGTGAAGCCGGGGCCTTTTTTGGTATATTCTTCTAGGAGATCTCGTAATATGAGGAGGTGCTGGATTTGGTCAGGGTACGTTTTGCTCCCAGTCCAACAGGTCATCTTCATGTTGGAGGAGCCAGGACAGCTTTGTTCAATTGGATGTTCGCCAGAAAAGAGGGTGGAAGATTCGTTCTGAGAATAGAAGACACAGATCTAGATAGAAGCTCAAAAGAGTTTGAAAGACAGATACTCGGCTCTCTGAAATGGTGTGGATTAGATTGGGATGAAGGGCCTGATGTAGGAGGCAATCACGGTCCTTATCGCCAGAGTGAGAGGATTGACATATACAGAAAATACGCCGCAGAACTTGTGAACATGAAAAGAGCGTATTATGTGGTTTACGACCGTGAAGATCCTACTAAGGAACTTTTCACTACTTATGAGTATCCTGAAGAATTCGTCAGAAAGGGACATTCTGTTACTATAAAGTTCAGAGTTGTTCCAGGAAAGACGGTGTTCCATGACCTCTTGAAAGGCGATATGGAATTCGATAATTCAACGATCGAGGATTTCATCATCATGAAATCGAACGGTTTTCCCACTTACAACTTCGCAGTTGTTGTGGATGATCATCTAATGGAGATTTCTCACGTGTTCCGAGGAGAAGATCACTTGTCCAACACACCGAAACAGATTATGATTTATGAAGCGTTCGGTTGGGAATCTCCCGTTTTCATGCATATTCCCCTGATACTCGGACCCGACCGAACTCCTCTCAGTAAAAGACATGGAGCAACTTCGGTTGATCACTTCAGAAGGGAAGGTATTTTGAGTCGAGCACTAATGAACTACCTTGCTCTTCTCGGTTGGAGAGTAGAAGGTGATGAAATATTCACAATAGAGGAGAAAATCCAATCCTTTGATCCTAGAGATATATCCAACAAGGGAGTGATATTCGATTATCGGAAGCTTGAATGGGTGAATGGAAAACATATAAGAAGAATTGAATTGGATGATTTGAAGAGGGAATTCATCAATTGGGCAGAGTACGTGGGTAAAGAGATACCGAAAGCAGAGGAAAGATATTTCCTCGACGCTTTACGTATATGCAGAGAGAAGATCAACACTCTATCACAGCTTTACGACATTTTGTATCCATTTTTGAGTGAGGAGTACGAATACGAAAAAGAGTACATCGAAAAATTTTTGAAAAGGGAAGAAGCAGAAAGAGTGTTGAATGAAGTGAAAGATGAGTTCGAAAAGTTAAGTGAGTGGAATATGAAGCAAATCGAAAAGGTGTTGAGAGAAGTTGCCGCCAGGGGAATCGCATCGAAAAAAGTGATTTTCCAAACCGTGAGAGGAGCGGTGACCGGGAAACTCGTCACTCCAGGATTGTTCGAAACGATAGAGGTTCTCGGAAAGGAAAGGACACTTAGAAGACTCGAGAGAACTCTAAAACTTTTAAAAAGACTCTGAAGGATCGTTCCAGGGGTGAAAAAATGAAATTGGCTTTTTTGGGGGATGTTCATGGAAACTTGGAGGCTTTGGAAGCGGTTTTGAGAGATATCGAAGGAAGAGGGATAGATGAGATCTTTTGTCTTGGAGATCTGGTTGGTTATGGGCCGGATCCTGAAGCTGTTGTTCAAACGATTAAAGCAAAAGGAATAAAGACGATTATGGGAAATTACGATGATGCGGTTGGGTTTTCAAGAGAGAATTGTGGTTGCTCTTACGCACCTGGAAGAGAATCGGAAGTTGGTGATATTTCTCTGAAGTGGACCATAGAGCACACATCGGAAGATACTAAGGATTTTCTGAGGACTCTTCCAAAAAGACTTTCCTTTGAGGTGGAAGGGGTGAGATTTCTTCTGGTTCATGGTAGCCCTCTTAACGAGCTTCTCGAATATGTGAAGCCGACTACTTCTGCCAAAAGGTTGAAAGAAATCATCGAATCTGTTGAAGAGAATATCGTTGTGAACGGTCACACGCATCTTCCAATGACAAAATGGGTTGGGGGAAAACTGATTTTGAACCCAGGAAGTGTAGGAAGGCCCAAAGATGGAGATTCTCGGGCATCTTATATCATTGTTGAAGTGAATAAAGGAGTCGTTTGGTTCGAATTTGTAAGAGTTTCGTACGATGTGAAGAAAACGGTGGAGAAGATAGTGAAAAACGGCCTTCCCGTTGAGCTAGCCACGGTTTTGGCTTTGGGTCAAACGTTCGACATGGGGCCCGGAAAGCCCGAGTTCTTCCTGTAAAGTATGAACGCGCAACATCCTTTGAACTTTCCTTTACTTTCAACGGGTTTCGTTATATCATCGACGATTCCCTTCAGTGATTCTTGAAGACTTTTTCTGTACGCTCCTTTCGGTTGCATACAACCGAGAATCACTCTTTTGAAAAGCTTTCTGGCCTTTTCAAACACCTTGAGAACATCCTTCAAAATCGGAGGTTCTTTTTCTTCGAACACGGTTCCAACCGTTGGAATGAACACGTTCAAAACTATCGAATCGGTCTCGTTTGATAAGATCTCGAGTGCTTTCTCCTCGTGAGATATTTCCCCACCCATTATTCCAACAGTTATATGGAAAACAACCCTCTCATAGAAGCGAGCGATCTCCAAGATCTCATAGGGACTCAGGGAAATACCGTATATTTTTTTCATGATCTTTGAATCACCGAAGAAATCCATCGAGACAACATCCGCAAGTTCTTTCGCTGTTCTCGACTTTTTAAATCCCACGTGAAAGTTGTACAGAAGGTTATACTTCTTTTTGTACCATTCAAGAATTTCTTTGTATCTTTCGAAAGGGATCGAACCATCCGGCAACATTCCTCCACTTATCAGAAAACTTCTGTATCCCTTCTCCACGTAGGAAGGGATCTCTTCGACGGTTGCCATGTGTTTCAGATAATGCCCACCACAGTGAGGGCAATTCAACGAACAGAAGGATTTCGTAACACTCACCGGTATCGTGTGAGATGGATCTATCGTCAAGTACAACACCCCCTTGATGTAACCAAAAGAAATTATACTTGGAATTAAAATTTAGAGTTAAAATCTCAAGGGAGGTGGTAGGATGAGGAAATTGTTGATTGTCTTCCTAGTGATTCTCCTGAGTGTTCTTTTAGTTGGAGTAAGACTCACAATCCTTCATGTCAACGATACTCATGGACACGCCTGGGCATTCGACGAGTACCGAAATCCTGGGATAGGAGGTCTCGCCGCAATCGCAACAATTGTAGAGGAAGTGAAGAGAGAAGTTGAGTCACAAGGGGGTTATGTGATCTTTTTGCACGCAGGCGATATCAACACGGGTGTACCTGAATCCGATCTTCAAGATGCTATCCCAGACATAGTGGGATTCAACATGATAGGACTCGCAGCTATGGCAGTTGGAAACCATGAGTTCGATAATCCTAGAGAGGTTCTTCTCAAACAAATGAAATTTGCCGATTTTCCGTTCCTCTCCGCAAACATCGTCAAAGAAGATGGAGAGCCGTTCTTCACACCCTACGTGGTTGAAGATCTTGGAGGATTGAAAGTAGCCGTAATCGGTTTCACAACGGAAGAGACTACCATCTTAGAACCGCTTTACCTTGAAGGATTGAAATTTGAAAACGCTTTGAAAATAGCCCAGAAACTCGCGCCAGAATTGAAGGAACAAGCGAATGTTGTTGTAGCCCTCGCTCACCTCGACTGGGGTGAAGAAGCGAAAGAAGGAGTGACCACAACCCATCAGCTTGCAAGGGTTGAAGGAATAGACGTTGTGATAGCAGGACACAGTCATTACCTAGGATCGGAAGTGGTGGATGGAAAGATTGTTGCCTCGGCGGGTGATTACGGAAAGTACGTTGGAAGGCTTGATCTCGATATAGAAAACGGAAAGATCGTTGCATGGCATTGGGAAGCGATCCCTGTGAATCTGAAGGTGTACGAGAATGGAAAATACAGGTACGTGGGGAAGCCCTATCTCGAGAATAGATACGTTGCGAAGGCTCTTGAGTACTTCAAGAAGATCGGAAATGAAAAACTCGACACCGTAATCGGTGAAACAAAAATCTTGCTCGACGGCGAGAGAGAGCATGTGAGATCCAGGAGTACCAATCTCACAAATCTAATAACGGATGCAATGAGATGGAGAGTCGGAGCGGACATTGCCCTCACTAACGGTGGTGGAATCAGGGCATCGATAAGACCCGGAAAAATAACGGTGAGAGACATACTGACAGTTCTGCCGTTTGGAAACACCCTCTACGTTCTGAACTTGACAGGAGAACAGATCATGAAAGTTCTCGAGTATGCTGCTACCGTTCCTGAGGGGAAGGGTGCCTTCTTGCAGGTTTCTGGTCTCACTTGGAGGAGCAAAGATGGCAAGGTTGTAGAAGTGTTGGTGAACGGTGAACCACTCGATCCGAAAAAGGTCTACAAAGTCGTGACGAACAACTACATGGCTGGAGGTGGAGATGGATACACCATGTTGAAGGAATGGGGAGGTTACGATACAGGTTTCCTCATGTCAGATGCGGTGATTGAATACATCCAAAAAGTTCTAAACGGTGTGGTAGAAGAATACGATAGTTCTCAGAGGTATACAAGAGAGTAAAGGAAAAGCCCCAGCGAAGAGCTGGGGCTTTGTTTTCTTAGTGCACTTTTACATTGGAGGATATTCTATAAAACCTCCGAAGGTTGGGTCTGGTAGCTCTTCATCGAACATGATTCCTTCTATTTCGTCCCAGTGGGCATCTGGGAAGTAGTCTTTCAGATCTTGATAATTGTCGGTGTTTCTGAGAGCACCGAAATGAAGGGTGACGGTTGCGTCTGTTGTAATCAAGAGATCTGGAACGTCCTCGGTATCTATGAAGTTTTGAAGTTGTGTCTTCACTTCATCGAAATCCATTGATGGGTCGACGAAATAATACCCACTTGTTAGATCGTGTACATCCGAAGCGTCCAAGTCGTTTTCTATGTCTTCTATGCTCCTCAACAAGCCATTTGCGGCACTCACCAGACTGTCAACAAAATCTACAAGATAGTCTGCTCCACCAGGTAGAAATTCCAAGAAAGGATCGAGTCTGTCCTCCCATTCGCTTCCTGTGATGGTAGCATCATCACTGGTGTCAATGAAGTCGAATATCTGATACAGTGTCATGGTGGATGGATTTGTTAGGTAGAGTTCCACTTCATCGTATAAATCTTGTGGTATGTTCAAGTTCCAGGTGAGAATAGGATCGATCAAGGCCTTGAGTGAGGTGACGATCGTGAGTAAGAGGCCGAGTTCACCGTTGTCGATCTGTATGTAATCATTGTCGTTGAACTCTGGTGGATCAGGGATTTGGCCTCCTTGAACCAATGCATCGAGAGTTTCTATATCGAACCATGCGTCTCCACCGTTTGGATCGATAGTTGGTGTGGAAGAGAACACCGGTTCCTCTAAACCGAAGATGATCTTGTATGCTTCTACGGATATTATGCCATCGGTGATGATCAAAGGTTGATTTGGTTCAGCTGTACCGTCGTTGTCCCAATCTAGTGTGTTTACCTGTAAATGAAATTCTATGTTTGCATCTACTGCCACAGAAAGATCTTCCTCTGCACTTTCGAGAAGTTCATGAAGTTCTTCGAGAGCAGGAATCAACTCCTGGTTGTAGTAGTCGTAGAACCCTTGTACGTCAACTGTTGAGGGTTGACGAGTCATAGGTACTATATTTTTCATAAAGAGAGAAAATCCCATCAAAGAAGGTGTTTTCATCAGGGAGACAGGAAGTTTTTTAAGAGAATCGATGGAGTACGGTGAGAACATTTTTGAATTAGATGTTAGTTCTGATAATTGAACGAGAGCATCGCGTGTTTCCAAGATACCTTTCAGTGCTCTCGCTACTGGATCATCCGGGTTGTCTTGTAAAACCTGTTCGAGTTGTTCTTTAGCCTCATCGATGTTTCCCTGATTCAAGTTGGAAAGCACATCATCAGTAGTTGGAGTGGTTCCACCTCCAGGAACATTTCCACCGATATTTCCAGCGATAGGACTCATACACCCAACGAGAAAAATCGTAAGTGTTGTAGCAATCGCCACGATAATAAAAAAATGAGCTTTCCTCATGATCACACCCCCTTGATTTAAAATTATATCATTTTATCTAAACAACTTCAATTAAATTTATTCTTTGATACATTCTCAACAACAATCTTTTACAATCTTTAACATGCTTTTTAACATATTACATCACGAATATTCTACATCTCCAAAAAAATATGCTGATATACATTTTTACAAAAAAGCAAATAACAGTGAAAAAACGTTTCATGAAAAGTATGATCAAGAATTTTATAATTATGCTATCAAGAAATCAAAGGAGGGTTTATATATGAAAGAAAAAGTGGTTCTTGCATACAGTGGAGGGCTCGATACCTCTGTTATTCTCAAGTGGCTCTGTGAAAGGGGGTTTGAAGTGATAGCCTATGTGGCGAACGTGGGACAGAAGGAAAATTTTGAAGCGATAAGAGAAAAGGCGTTGAAAACGGGTGCGTCGAAAGTCTACGTTGAGGATCTCAGAAGAGAATTCGTAACGGATTACATATTCACGGCTCTTCTTGGAAACGCCACGTACGAAGGAAGGTATCTACTTGGAACATCGATAGCAAGGCCCCTCATAGCGAAAAGGCAGGTGGAAATAGCAGAGAAAGAAAGAGCAAAGTATGTTGCACACGGTGCAACTGGAAAAGGGAACGATCAAGTCAGATTCGAACTCACTTATGCGGCTTTGAATCCAAACCTTAAAGTGATATCTCCCTGGAAAGATCCAGAGTTCCTTTCTCGATTCAAAGGAAGAACGGATCTGATAAACTACGCAATGGAGAAGGGAATACCCGTGAAGGTTTCCAGGAGGAGACCATACAGTGAGGATGAAAATCTGATGCATATTTCACACGAGGCAGGCAAGTTGGAGGATCCCATGTACATACCGGATGAAGATGTGTTCACGTGGACAGTTTCTCCGAAAGAAGCCCCTGACGAAGAAACGTATCTTGAAATTCATTTCGAGAGGGGAATCCCTGTGAAAGTTGTGAACTTGGAAGACAAGACCGAGAAGACGGATCCGCTCGAACTCTTTGAGTATCTCAACGAAGTAGGCGCGAGGAACGGAGTAGGAAGATTGGACATGGTCGAAAACAGATTTATAGGTATAAAATCCAGGGGGGTCTACGAGACACCAGGTGCGACGATTCTTTGGGTTGCTCACAGAGATCTTGAAGGCATCACCATGGATAAAGAGGTAATGCACCTCAGGGATATGCTTGCACCGAGGTTTGCTGAACTCATATACAACGGTTTCTGGTTCTCGCCTGAGATGGAATTTCTTCTCGCTGCCTTCAAAAAGGCACAGGAAAATGTCACAGGAAAAGTGGTTGTTTATGTTTACAAAGGAAACATCATGCCTGTTGCCAGGTATTCGCCTTGTTCTCTTTACAATCCAAAACTTTCCAGCATGGACGTTGAAGGAGGTTTCGATGCCACAGATTCGAAAGGCTTCATCAATATACACGCTTTGAGATTGAAAGTCTACCAACTTGCGAAAAAGGAGAGTCAGAAATGAGTGAAAAACTCTGGGAAAAAGGATACAAGATCAATGAAGAGATCGAAAAGTTCACCGTCGGAGATGATTACCTTGTTGATATGAAAATAATAGAGTACGATATAAAGGCTTCCATTGTACACTCTCGTATGCTTCAAAAAGTTGGCCTTTTAACGGAGGAGGAACAAGTAAGGATAGAAAAAGCGCTTGAGGAACTCTTGGGACTCGTGAAAGAGGGAAAGTTTCAGATAAAACCAGAGGAAGAGGATTGTCATACCGCTATAGAGAACTTTCTTGTGGAAAAACTGGGTGAAACTGGCAAGAAGATTCACACTGCTCGCTCAAGAAACGATCAAGTTCTCACAGCACTCAGACTCATGTACAAAGAAGAGATGAAGAAAATAGAACAACTAATTAAGGATCTTCAAAAAAGCGTAGACGAGTTTACAAGGAAGTTTGGTGAAGTGAGATTTGCAGGATTCACTCACACAAGAAAGGCAATGCCAACAGATTTTGCAACGTGGGCTGGAGCTTTAAAAGATGCCTTGGAAGACGATTTGAAGCTTCTTGAAACTACTTACAAGATCGTAGATCAATCTCCTTTAGGAACGGGAGCGGGATACGGTGTTCCAATAGATGTAGACAGGGAGTACACGGCTAGGGAACTCGGCTTTTCTAGAGTGCAATGGAATCCTATCTACACGCAGAACAGTAGAGGAAAATTTGAATATCTAATTTTACACACACTTTCTCAGATATCGTACGACTTGAACAGATTCGCTTCAGATATCATCTTCTTTTCTCTTCCTGATATTGGGTTCCTGAAACTCCCAAAGGATATTTGCACGGGGAGTTCCATAATGCCACAAAAGATAAATCCAGATCCACTTGAACTTGTGAGGGCCTACCACCACTCGATTGTCTCGAGAATGGTGATGGCAGTGACCCTTCCGTCTAATTTGATTTTTGGCTATCATAGAGATTATCAGCTTTTGAAGAAACCGATGATAGAAGCGTTTGATATCGTTAAGAATATCTTAAGAATAATGAAAATAATTTTTGATCGCATTGAAGTAGACAAAGAAAAATCTGAAGATAGTATTACTGAGGAAGTTCTGGCGACTCACCGAGTGTACGAGCTCGTGAAACAGGGGATACCGTTTCGGGACGCTTACAGGATGGTGGCTGAAAAGTATGGGAGGGAAAGAGATTGATCAAAGTGGGAATAATTGGAGCGACAGGTTACACCGGATTAGAGCTGTTGAGGATTCTGAAGAATCATCCAGACGTAAGAATTACTTACCTGTCTTCTAAAACTTACGCTGGGAAGAAGATGAGCGAAGTGTATCCGTCGACACTTGAGGATACAGTACTTGAGGAATTCAATCCTGAAAAGATATCCAAACTCTGCGATGTGGTTTTTACAGCTCTACCCGCTGGAGTCACTTACGGGCTTGTTCAAAAGATGGAAAATGTAAAAATCATAGATCTTGGTGCAGATTTTCGTTTTGACGATCCGAACACTTACAAAGAGTGGTATGGAAGCGAACTCGAGAAGTACGATGAGATAAACAGGGTGTACGGACTTCCTGAACTTTACAGAGAGTCGATCAAAAAGGCTGGTATTGTAGGAAATCCTGGATGTTATCCCACGAGTGTGATTCTGGCTCTGACTCCTGCTCTCAAATACGGCCTTGTGGATTCGGATACTATCGTAGTGGATGCCAAATCCGGTGTGTCGGGGGCGGGAAGAAAAGAAAAGATGGATTACCTTTTCAGTGAGATAAACGAGAACTTGAGACCTTACAATGTAGCAAAACACCGCCACGTTCCAGAAATGGAACAGGAGTTAAAAAAAATCTCTGATAGAGATGTGAGAGTAATTTTCACACCACATCTTGTTCCCATGACACGCGGTATTCTTTCGACGATTTACGTGAAAACGAATGTTTCTCTCGAAGAAATACATAGAGCTTACCTCTCTTTCTACAAGAAAGAGCCTTTCGTACACGTTCTTCCTCCTGGAGTATATCCTTCAACAAAATGGTGCTATGGATCGAATCATGTCTTCATAGGAATGCAGATAGAAAGAAGGACGAACATGTTGATTCTGATGAGTGCAATTGATAATCTTGTGAAAGGGGCATCAGGACAGGCTGTTCAGAACATGAACATTATGTTCGGTTTGGATGAATCGAAAGGTTTGGAATTCACACCCGTATATCCATGAAAGGGGTTGGAAAGAAGTGTACGTTCCAAAAGGATTTCGCTTTTCAGGGGTACATTGTAAGATAAAAAGAAAAAGAAAGGATTTGGGGCTCATCTTTTCGGAAGTACCTTGCATTGCAGCCGGTGTTTTCACTCAGAACGTGGTGAAAGCGGCACCGGTAGTTTACGATCTGGAAATTTTGAAAAAAAATCCAGAAGGTATCAGATCTGTTGTTGTTAACAGTGGTATTGCCAACGCGTGTACTGGTGAACAGGGTTTGACGAATGCAAAGAAAATGGCGGAAAAGGCAGCGAAAGAGCTGGGTATTCCAATAGAGAGTGTCCTTGTGTCTTCTACCGGGGTCATAGGAGTCCAACTTCCAATGGATAAGGTGGAAAGCGGTATAGAGGAAGCAGTGAGGAATCTTTCTGAAGATCCTCTACCTTTTGCCGAAGCGATCATGACCACGGATACAAAACCGAAGCTTCACAGCAAAAAAATATCACTGGATGGAAAGGAAATCACCGTTCTTGGAATAGCGAAAGGTTCCGGGATGATACATCCGAACATGGCAACGATGCTCGCTTTTTTGGTGACGGATGCCAGTATTTCTGAAAACGCCTTGAAAAAACTTTTGAAGATTTCTGTTGACGATACTTACAATATGATAGACGTTGATGGAGATACGAGCACAAACGATATGGTGATCATACTCGCAAACGGTCTAGCGGGGAACGTAACCATCCAAGAAGAGACAGATGGTTTTTGGAAATTGTACGAAGCTGTTCACGAAGTTAATCAATTTCTAGCCGAAAAGATTGTCGAAGATGGCGAGGGCGCCACAAAAGTTATTGAAGTAAACGTAATCAACGCCCCCGACATGGAATCTGCCAGGTTGATAGCTCGTTCTATCGTGTCATCGAACCTTGTGAAAACGGCTATTTACGGAGGAGACGCAAATTGGGGTAGAGTCTTGGCAGCGGCGGGTTATTCTGGAGCCAAGTTCGATCCGAACAGACTCGATTTGTTCTTTGAAAGTGAGGCGGGAAGTATAAAGGTTGCCGAAGACGGTCAAGGTCTCGATTTCAACGAAAAAGAGGCTAAAGATATTCTCAGTGAAAAGAAGATAAGAATAGTTCTCGATATGAAGCAAGGGAAGGAATCGGCAAGGGCTTGGGGTTGCGACCTGACAGAGAAATACGTGGAGATAAATGGGAGGTACAGGACATGAGAATCGACACTGTCAATGTCCTGCTGGAAGCACTTCCCTATATAAAAGAATTCTATGGAAAAACTTTCGTAGTGAAATTCGGGGGAAGTGCGATGAAGTTGGAGAAAGCAAAGAAGGCATTTATACAAGATATTATACTTTTGAAGTACACTGGAATAAAGCCGATCATAGTTCACGGTGGGGGACCAGCGATATCCCAGATGATGAAAGAGTTGGGGATAGAGCCAGTCTTTAAGAATGGACACAGGGTAACGGATGAAAGGACCATGGAGATAGTAGAAATGGTTCTCGTAGGAAAAGTGAACAAAGATATCGTTATGAATATAAATCTTCACGGCGGACGTGCTGTGGGAGTGTGCGGGAAAGATTCCAAGCTCATAGTAGCGGAAAGGGAAACGAAGTATGGAGATATAGGATACGTTGGTCGAGTGAAGAAAATCAATCCTGAAATACTCCATGCATTGATTGAAAACGATTACATTCCAGTTATCGCGCCGGTTGGGATAGGCGAGGATGGGTTCTCTTACAACATAAACGCCGATACAGTAGCAGCGGAGATCGCAAAGAGTTTGATGGCGGAGAAGTTGATTTTGCTCACGGACGTTGACGGTGTGTTGAGAAATGGAGAGCTTGTTTCCACCTTGACACCCGAAGAAGCGGAAAGATTGATCGAAGATGGGACTGTGACCGGTGGAATGATTCCGAAGTTGGAATGCGCTATCTCTGCAGTACGTGGGGGTGTAAGCGCAGTCCATATCATAAACGGAGGTATGGAACACGCCATTTTGCTTGAAATATTCAGTAAGAAGGGTATAGGTACTATGATCAAAGAATCGGAGGGATGATCATGTATCTCATGAACACCTACAACAGATTTCCTGCAACCTTGGTTCAAGGAAAAGGTTCTTGGGTCTACGATATCAAAGGGAAAGCCTATCTCGACTTCACGTCTGGTATAGCAGTGAACGTGTTGGGTCATTCTCATCCTAAACTTGTTGAAGCGATAAAAGATCAGGCCGAAAAATTGATCCATTGTTCGAACCTCTATTGGAATCTGCCGCAAATGGAGTTGGCAGAGCTTCTTTCACGAAATACTTTCGGCGGGAAAGTGTTTTTTGCGAACACAGGAACGGAGGCGAACGAGGCAGCAATAAAGATTGCGAGAAAGTATGGTAGGAGAAAAAAGGAGAATAAGTTCAAGATCCTTTCCGCGTGGAATTCTTTCCATGGGAGAACATTAGGTTCCCTCACAGCAACCGGACAACCAAAATATCAAAAACCTTTTGAACCTCTTGTACCGGGATTTGAATACTTCGAGTTCAACAATGTGGAGGATTTGAAGAACAAAATGTCGGATGATGTGTGCGCTGTTTTTCTTGAGCCTATTCAAGGTGAAAGCGGGATAATTCCTTCAACGAAAGAGTTTCTTGAAGAAACAAGAAAGTTGTGTGATGAGTACGATGCTCTCCTCATTTTTGATGAGGTTCAATGTGGAATGGGAAGAACGGGTTCGTTGTTCGCATACCAGAAGTACGGGGTGGTTCCGGATATCCTCACCGTTGCAAAAGGCCTTGGTGGAGGAGTCCCTATTGGAGCGGTTATAGTGAGTGAGAAGGCAAACGTTTTGGAACCGGGAGATCACGGGACGACTTTCGGAGGCAACCCTCTTGCTTGTAGAGCGGGCGTTACCGTGATAAAAGAATTGACAAAGGAAGGTTTTCTAGAAGATGTGGAGAGGAAGGGAAATTACCTCATAGAAGAACTTATGGAAATAAAAAAACAGTCCGATATTGTGAAAGAAATTCGAGGTGTAGGTTTGATGATAGGGATTCAATTTGTTGAGGATGTGAGCAACAGGGAGATCGCCATGAAATGTTTCGAAGAAGGACTATTGGTGGTTCCGGCTGGTAACAACACAGTTAGGTTTCTTCCTCCTCTGATTGTAGAATACGGAGAGATCGACATTGCCGTCAGAATCCTGAGAGAAGCGCTGAAAAAAATTTAATGGGAGGCGCAGCCTCCCTTATTTTCTTTTTTCCTTTTTATCCTCTTCATTTTCTTCTCGTTCTTTTTTCATCAGTTCTCCTTCTTCACCGAGCTGTTCTAATTCTCCCCCGCACTTTTCGCAAGTTTTGTTCAACTGAAACTCAATAGAGGTCGCAGAATAATATATAGCACCACATTTTTTGCATTTGTATACGTACGGCATGTTGATTCCCCCTTCTGAGTAGTTGAGAGTTTCTCGGTGGTTCTTCGCTTCGCTCTTTCTAAACATATTATAATGCCTTATTTATCTTGTTTCAAGTTTTTATCAGATTTCAAGTTTTTATCAGAAACAGTAAGAGGCCAATTACAGAAATGGCAAAGCCTAGGATTTGAAAAAGTGTAGCACTCTCTCTTAACATCAGTGAGGACCACAATATAGCTAAAGCGGGTTCTCCCACGAGAGCTATGCTGACCACACTTGAAGGGAAATATTTTAGAGAGATGTTTATTAGCAAATATCCAAGGAAAGAACAACCTGCTCCAAGGACTATCAAGATGAACCATTCCTTCACATCCACGATCTTAAAACTGGGAGTTCCAAGAACCAGAAGTATCATAGTGGCCACAATATGAGTTCTCATGCTGAAATTGAAACTCCCCATCTTTTTGTTCAGCGATCTTCCAACGATTAGATATCCACAGAAGAACAAAACGCCAACGATAGCCATAAGATCGCCTTTGGAAACGTTTGAAATGCTTCCTTTATCGAAGACAGCGATCAAAACACCCAGTACAACCGTAGAACCAGTGAGCAATTGGAACAAGGTGAGTTTCTCCTTGTAAAAAAGATACGAAAAAAAACTTGTGACGACAGGCTGAAGTGTAAGAGGTATGACTGCTCCCGTTACGGTTGTGTGTTTGAAAGCAGACACCCAAAAGTAAAAGTGCATTGCAAGTAGAAAACCGGAGAGTATCGACAACATCTCATCATGAAAGGAAAAGGCGCACCTCTTTCTTTTAACGGTCAAAAAGAGTAAAGAAGCGATGAGCAATCTGTAGAAAGCAATAGTTCCTGGTGGAAGAGAAGAGGATTTTATGAGTATACCAGAAAAGGATGCAATAACAACACTTCCCAAAAGGTAAAAAGCAGGTTTCAAACTCTTCACCTCTTCTTGTAACAGTATGTTTACTCTCTGAGCCTCTTGAACAGTTTCTCATTTTATAGTATATTTCTTTCTGGTGTACGTTATTTGCCCCCATCGTCTAGCGGCCTAGGACACTGGCCTTTCAAGCCAGAGGCAGGGGTTCGAATCCCCTTGGGGGCGCCATCAAAAATACACCTTCGATCTTCTGGAGACCGGCCTTCTGGCCGGTTTTGTTTTGTGCAATACCTGATGAGGGAACTATGATACTCGTGAGAAAGGAAGTATGAAGGGTTTCCCTTGTGTTTTTGCTGCGTACATTCTTTCATCTGCGATTTTCAAAAGTTCTTCTAAAGTTCCTCCATCTTCCGGAAATCTTGATATTCCTACGTTTGCTGATACGAAAGCTTTCGTGTTTTCAATTTCGATGGATTCATCAAAAGCCGAGAAAAGCCTTTTCAAAAAAGATTCCAAATAACTTTCCTTCATATCGTAGAGTAAGATAGCAAATTCGTCTCCTCCGATTCGTGATACGATATCACTTCTTCTTATTCTGTCCAGAACTCTTTTTGCCACTGTCTTCAATACTTCATCACCAAACATATGACCGTAAGTATCGTTTATTTTTTTGAATCCAGACAGATCCATGAACAGAACGTACAAACTTTTGTTTTCCCGTTTCGCTATGGCAAGATACCTATTTCCCAACTCGTGGAAATATCTTCTGTTGGGTAGCCCCGTAAGAGGATCATGGTAGGCTATGTATTCAAGGGAAGAGTCTTCACTTTCTGAAAACATCAGAGATTGTATCAAGTGAAGAGTTTCCTTTTCTAGATCCTTTTTCAAATAGAGAATGAAAAGCTCATCATGTGCTGCATCTTTAACAGCGAATATTTCAGCTACCCTTTTTCTTTGTAATTTCAAAATATCCTTTATTTCATTTGATGTGTAAGAAACTCCTTCTTTGAAAAAGGGTGGTATGTTTCCATCGGAGAAGTCGACAACGAAGTTTCCATCTTTACCAATTAAAACAACCACTCCCACTATATCTGAGAGAAACTTTGAAATTCTTCGGATTAATTTGTATCGAGTGTTTCTGTAGTATCCCATAGTAAAATCTCCCCCATACCGTGAAATTTTCTTCTCTGAATACTGACGTGTGATCTTCTAGGTCTATGTAATATATCACCAACATTGTATCATAAACAGCAAAGTTTTGTTTCTCTGTGAAAGTAAAAACAAAAATCCGGGAGCTGTTGTCTCCCGGCTTGGATGACATAGATATCTTTTTACGAACCTTCAGCAAAACTGGTGGCCAGGGGCGGAATCGAACCGCCGACACCTGGATTTTCAGTCCAGTGCTCTACCAACTGAGCTACCTGGCCACCTTGTGCTTCTGGTGGGAGCGGCAGGACTTGAACCTACGACCTCCTGCTTGTAAGGCAGGCGCTCTCCCCCTGAGCTACGCTCCCACCGCAGTAAATATATTACATCAAAATCCAGTTTTAGTCAACATCTGGCTCTTTTGTCAGTGCTCGATATTGCTTTCGCATATTTTTCAAGGTGTACATTTGAATATCTGCCTTTTGTATGATATTTTCTATGTTTTCTCCAGGTTTCCAAGTTTCTATACCGTAAGAGAAGTTTATAGGCAGGCCGATTGGATTGAATTTCAATCTTTTTTCTAATCTTTTAACTATGTTGAGCACACTTTTTTCATCTATGTCTGGGAAAGCAATTAGTATTTCATCACCACCAAATCTTACTGCACAATCCGTTTTTCTGATGTTTTTCAATATTTCGTGGGAAACGTGTTTCAAAAGTTTATCACCAATTTTATGAGAATACCGATCATTGATCTCTTTGAAATCATCTAGATCTATTATTAGAAAGGCGATTCCACTTCCCTTTTTTCGCTTTTGCCTCTCCATCTCTTGGGGAAGCCACTCTTCGAAGAAATAATATCGAGTGTGAAGACCGGTAAGATGATCTTTGATGGCTATTTCTTTAAGAGATTTGAATATCTTGGTCACTCCGAAAAATGAAACGAGAATCCCCAAAATCATAATGTTGTATCCTATGAACTCGTAAAACAAATTGATAAAAAGTCCAACTGTTATTATCGCTACACCCGTTTCTAACAAGACTTCACCTTCAAAATTCTTCACATACTTTCTCACAAGAAAGATAAAAAACAGAAGGAGAAAAGCCGCAAGAACATAAACCATTTCTTTAATCAACAGGATCACTCCCTATTTCATATTCCTCAAGGAAAATCTTCGCTTCTTTTGGAACTATTAGAAGATGAGGAGGTATCACCAAATAGAATCCATCTCGCCTGGTTTTTACTTTGAAAGTGTGCGTTTCTTCCTTTCCTTCCACACGGAGCTCCACGAATTTTTCCGATTGAGAGGTGGGCAAGAAAATCCACCCTGAGAAAATAATCCCTTTTTGCCTTTCGTTTTCGAAAAGAGTAAAATATTTTACGAGGAATGATTTTGTTCCGAGGGTTTCATACATTTCTTCAGGAAATTCCACATTCAATTCCGTAAAAAACAAAAAAGAACCAAACGAAAGAGAAAAAGAGAGGAAAATCAAAACCACAAACAAAAATTTTTCCACATTTAACACCCCCCAGAGGTGAGTGGATGGATATCTTTGAGGCCATAGAGAGCAGACACTCGGTGCGGAACTTTCTGAGGAGGAATCTACCAGATAGTTTAAAAGAAGAATTGAAAATCTTTTCAAGCATAAAGTTTATCACAAAAAAGTATGATTGGAAAGCAAATTTTCAGGATTTTCCACATTACATTTATGCAACAACTAAAAAAAGTTTTGATGAACTTGTCGATTATGGTTTTCAGGGAGAGCAAATTGTACTCTTTTTAACAATGAAAGGGCTTGGGACTTGTTGGATGGCTCGTTCCCCTCATCCGAATGTTCCTTACATAATCGCTTTTGGATATCCAAAAAACAGGGATTTCAGCAGGAAGAGGAAACCCATCAGTTCGTTTCTCGAAAACGATATAGAAGAGCTACAACCCGAGATCATCAGGATAATCGAACTGACCATCTTGGCTCCATCGGCTCTCAATGGACAACCTTGGAGGTTTAGATTCACTGGCAGGGAACTTTGCATCTCCTCAAGGAAGCCAGTGGATCTCGGAATAGCTCTTTCTCACGCGTTTCTCGTTGCCAGAGAAATTTACAAAAGAGAACCTGAAATTCTGAAGAGAAAGGAGGATACGTATTGTTTGATTCTGAATCCTTGAAGGATGTATTACTCAGGATAGTGAGAAAGGCAATAGATTCTGTACTGCCCGATAGAGCAGTAAAAGAAACCTTGAAAAATGTCGATGTTGATAGAGTTTTTCTCGTAGCGGTAGGAAAAGCGGCATGGAGAATGGCGAACGCTGCCTATGAAATTCTAGGAGAGAAGATAGAGAAAGGTATCGTAATAACGAAATACGGTCATAGTGAGGGTCCCATCGATGAATTCGAAATATACGAAGCTGGGCATCCTGTTCCGGATGAAAACACTATAAAAGCAACCAGAAGGGTACTAGAGTTGGCAAATGAACTAAAAGAAAACTGCGAGATCCTTTTTTTGTTGTCTGGTGGAGGATCTTCTCTGTTCGAGTTGCCTATGGAGGGAGTTTCTCTTGAAGAGCTGAGAAAAATAACCGATGTTCTCCTCAAGAGTGGAGCGAATATTGAAGAGACAAATGCGGTGAGAAAGCACCTTTCACAAGTGAAAGGCGGAAGGTTTGCAGAGAGAGTTTATCCAGCGAGAGTGATCACTTTCGTTCTTTCAGACGTTTTAGGTGACAAACTCGATGTGATAGCCTCAGGACCCACGTGGCCGGACCGATCAACTTCGAAAGATGCCTTGAGAGTTTTGGAAAAGTACGGTGTTGAAGTGAATGAAGGAGTGAAAAAAGCTCTTATGGAAGAAACTCCCAAGCATCTTTCCAATGTGGAGATTCATCTCATCGGCAACGTAAAAAAGGTGTGTGAGGAGGCAAAAAAAGCAGCTTCGGAAGAAGGATTCAATGCAGAAATAGTTACGACAACACTAGATTGTGAAGCACGGGAAGCAGGAAAGTTTATTGCCAGTGTGATGAGGGAAATCAAATTCGCGAACAGACCGTTGAGGAGGCCAGCAGCTGTGATCTTTGGTGGTGAAACCGTTGTTCATGTTAGAGGAACGGGGTTGGGTGGTAGAAATCAAGAGCTCGCACTTTCAGCGGCGATTACCCTTGAAGGATTAGATGGTGTGGCTTTGTGTGCTGTTGGAACGGATGGAACCGATGGACCTACGGATGCAGCTGGTGGTGTTGTCGATGGTGAAACCACACTCATTTTGAAGCGAATGGGAGAGGATCCTAACTTATATCTGGAAAACAATGACTCTTATAACGCTTTGAAGAAAGCAGGTTCACTTTTAATAACGGGCCCTACGGGGACTAACGTCAACGATCTGATAGTTGGTTTGGTCACGTAGTTCTTGCCAGAATATAAACGAAAACCCTATTTGCTCCATTTTCGAGTAGGACCTTTACGGAATCTTTTATGCTTGTTCCTGTTGTCATTACATCGTCCAGAAGGATGATATTTCGGGGAGGAATTTTCCGGCAGACGAAACGTCCCATCTTTTTTCTTTCTTCTCTCCGCCTTTCAACTTGTCTTCCTTTTGAAATATTTTCTAAGAGCTTTGCGGCGGGGATCTTAAGAAATTTGGTGATCTTTTTCGCGATGAGTTCCATATGATCAAATCCTCTTTCCTCCAGCGAGTCCAAAGAAGAGGGAATCCAGGTTACCATATCTGCCTGTCTTGGGAAGTAACTGTACAATTTAACAAAAACCCTCACTAGAAATTTTGAAAGTTGTCGCTCTTTGCGATATTTGTAGAGTTTTATCAACTGTTCTAGCTCGTCTCTGTAGTCGGAATACACAAACATTTCGTAATTTCTGTGAGATTCGCTGTAAAACGAAGGACCTTTTTTCAAAATTTTCGTTTCGCATTCTTCACAGAGAACAGACAGTGGAGAAGTTTCTCTTCCACAAAGGACGCACGTGTTCAAGAACAGATATTTCAGTATCTTCTCCAAGTCTTTCTCGAATCTATCCATGACACTCTCTCTGCACCTTTCTTTTTTATCTCGGTTGCTAAAGATTCCTCGATTGAGAAATTGAAGGCAACTCTCGTTCCTGAAAGATCGATTTGTTCCAGTTTCATAAAGATTTTTTCACTTTGAAGTTCAACCAGATGGGCAATCAAGCGACCCTCTTTCGTTATTGCACAGCAGTTAAAAACGGGATGAAGTGCCAAAGCTTCCGTGAAATCATCTGTTGGAATGGGTTCTCTGGAGAGACCAGAGATTCCAAAGAGTACGAGGCCATCTTCTTGTGATTCGACGTCGTCCAACCTGATCCCTTCCACACCGTTTACAAAGTCTTCTGCCACAATAAAATCGAATTTCTTCTTTTCGTGGAAAGTGCCTTTGTATCCTAAGACTCCCCCTTTGAGATCTGGAAGATTACCTTCTGAAGAGGCATAGATAACCTTTTGATCTCTTATCAAAACACAGGCGTTTTTAGGAAGGTATCGAATAAAATGGACAGCGAGGCTTATGTCCAACACAAATTTTTCAGGGGCCTCCACGGGGAACAGATTGACAATCGACTCTGCTCCTTGCTCTGAGACTTTTTTCAAAACCAATGCCTTCCATTCTTTTATGAAAAAGAGATCGGACAAATCTTCTAGCAATCTGGACAGGATGCTCAAAAAACGAGCTAATTCTTTCAATACCAAGCGACGCCTCGTTTGTAAAGATATATCGCCTGTCTGTTCTATCTCCGAGAGAGCCGTTTTCAGATTATCAAGGGTCGTTACCACTAATTTTTCACGATAATTCTTAATGGTTTCAAAAAAGAGGTTGATTTTGTTTATGTCCACAATAGAAAGGATATCTGTCTCCCTTTTACTCGAGGGTATTTTCTCCCAATCCATGTAGAGTAAATCGAAATCTTGTAAATTTTTGTACAAGGAAACATTGGGCACTCTTCTTTTCAAATCCTCAAAGATACTTTTATCCACCACAATTTCATATCCTTCCTCGAGGCTTTCCAAAACATTCACTAGTTCATTTTCGATCTTTGATAGTTTCAAAAGAATTCTCACACCCGAAACCTCCTCATTTGGTGTGTTTATGAGCAATTTTTGTGGCGGCAAACGAATTGGGTTTCACCTGGTAAGGATATCCCATCCCTTTCACGTAACCAATAACACTGGACACTAATTCTTTCGTCAGGCCCTCGTATCCAATGTCAAGATGTACCACCGGTTTTCCCAACTTCAGGATTTCTTCCACAAACTTCGCCATTTCTAAACTCATTTCAGCTTCTTTGAATATTCTTGTGTAAAGATCTTTTCTGTTTCCATCTTTATACACGGTGTAAAAGTATGTGGCCCCATTCCCCAACCTGTACACCACAAGTACTGTGGCATAAATTACCTCTCCGTCTTTTACATCACTGTCCGTACCTACGAAAATTGCGTATTCATACCCGCTAGTGAATTTCTTAATCAGTTCAATCACCTTTTGATGATCAACTTTTCCCCAGGTGGGACTTTTCAGATAACGGAACTTACCACCTCCGATACACTATTAAGGGCACTACCAATTCCTGGTAAGAAAGACTTCCATGCCTACCCAAAAGGCTCTCTTCTTTACCCGTGTATCTGTAATTGAAAGAGAAGTCCTTCTTCGCTATCAAAATCACGTCCCCTACTCTGTAGAAAAATTCTGGATGCCTCTTTCCTACACCAAAAAGGGCTGTTGACTCTCTTGGATCTAAGAAAAACGCGAAATCCGAATACTTTTCCATAAGATATTCTACCAAAGACTTTTTTCTCCTTGTGTAAAGATACATCATTCTTTGCTCACCAGCCGGGGGCTTTTCAAAAAATTTTGAGATCTCCGAGTTTTTATCCCACCAAATTTCCTTTTCCTTTGATGTTGTGATCTGACCATGATCGCTTAGCATGAAGAAGACAGTATCTTTTTTCAGTTTTCGAACTAGTTCGGATTTCAAGATCCTATAAATCCATTTGAGTTCTCTGAAATAAGCACTTTCAACACCACTTTTGTGAGCTATTGAATCCAGAGATGACCAATAGGCAAAAATCAGGATCTTTCCCTTAAGATTCACCAGTTCTAGGATCTTTTCAATCATATCACCGAAACTTGAAAAACCGATCTGTTCAGCACCTTGTGACATTATCCTGGAAAATCCGCTTCCCAACAAATATCTTGGAATGAGAAAGAAACTTTGAACGTTTTTTTGTAATCGTTGAAAAATTGTGATGAAATGGATCTCATGACTTTTGAGAACGCTGTCTCTTGGAAAGCCTGGAGGTGTCATCTCTATCATGTTCACGAGACTTCCCACCTCTCGAAGATAGAGAATATATCCTAGAAATCCGTGTTCCAAAGGAGTCAATCCAGAATAAATGCTCGGCAACGCAACGGCCGTTGTTGTAGGAAAAACTGATGAGGCTGGAAACACTTGAACGTCGTCGTCGGAAATGGTGGAAGAGAAAGCTTCATAACTGAGCGCATCAACAATCAAAACGATTACCTTTCGGAGGTTTTCAATCACTTTTTTCGGCAGTTTATAAGGTTCGTGTAGGGGCTTTTCATCGTATATTTTCAAGATCGTGTTTGAGAAATTGACGATAGAATTTCCGGTATAATCAGGATAGAGTAGATCGTCTTCCAGCCTTTCTAGTTTCATTTAGATGGTCCTCCTTTCTGTAAGATTTAGTACAGAATCAAATGATCATGTGGGGATGATAAAGTGCTTAGAGTGCTTGTGAGGAAAGACATCGTTAATGTCTTCAAAGATATGATAACAAGAATATCTCACGATGTGGATTGGGATCTGTACGAAGGAGAAGATTACAGAGACAAAGTTCTCGCTGAAAAGTGGGATGTGATTTTCGGCGACAGGATTCTCGAAATTGAAGATACACTGTTTGTAAAGAGTCTGAACGAGTTATATTTGGCTTTGAACTACGTCGCAGTTAAGAAAGAGAATGAATCCTTGCGAGCAAAGTTCAATTTACTTCTCTACACTCCAGAGCTTCAAGGCGCGAAGATCAAATCAACACTTTTCAAGATTCAGAAGTTCTACAATTCCTATTCTGTGTTTGCGCTTGTATCTGAACGGGGAATCCACAGACATGCTTATGTGGATTTTGTAACAGGAGGAAATTACGTTTCTCTGACATACCATGAGGATCTTCCAGTGAACATAAACTCTCGGACACTCTTCATCGACGATGCCCCATCGGATTTTGTTCCACCGAGGTTCTCCGGTGAGAAAGTGATACTGGGGATGGATTCTTTTCCAGAAAGAGAAGTTCCTTTCGTCGTAATACCACCATTGAGAGAAAGAAAAGTGGATATACCGTATATGTTGGATGGTATTCTTCGATCGTTACAACTTCAAGGGAGAACCATAAAGGTTGATGATGATCTGATAAAAGCTTTGACTGATTACCATTGGCCAGGTAACACACAGGAGTTTATAGAAAAAGTGTACGAAATTTTTACACTGAAAGAACCCGCAGAGCAGATGAAAGCTATTGTGAAGGATATGAGTGGAACGAAGGGAATCGATTTGAAACGGTTCGTTGAGTCTGTAGTTGAGTTCGTAGAAAAAAAGATGATAGAAAAAGCCCTCGAAGAGAGTGAGGGCAACCGTAAAAAGGCGTGTGAAATTTTGAAAATGAACTACAAAACGCTTTCATATAAAATGAAAAAATACGGATTAAGTTGACTTCTGTGCAAAATAGACCAGCTCTGCCTCTATGAAAAGATCGATATCTCCGTCCATCACCGCATCGACATTCGACGTTTCCACTCCAGTTCTGTGATCTTTGACTAGAGTGTACGGATGGAGAATATAGGACCTGATCTGGTTTCCCCAAGAGATGTCTTTCAATTCTCCTTGTATTTCCTGGATCTCCTTTCTTTTTTTCTCCATCTCCAGTTGATACAACCTCGCCTTCAAGATTTTCAAAGCGGTTTGTTTGTTCTGATGTTGAGATCTTTCATTTTGACAAGTAACTACTATTCCCGTTGGTATGTGAGTGATCCTCACAGCAGACTCCGTTTTGTTCACATGCTGTCCACCATGACCAGAAGCTCTGAAAGTTTCTATTTTTAGATCCTCGGGCCTTATGTCTATGTCTACATCGTCTTCTATTTCCGGTACCACGTTCACAGAGGCAAAGGAAGTGTGCCTCCTTCTTGCCGCATCGAAAGGAGAGATTCTGACCAATCTGTGAACCCCAGACTCGTGTTTCAGATATCCATACGCATAATCACCTTTTATCAATATTGTGGCGTCCTTTATACCTGCTTCTTCACCGGGCTGGTATTCCACGATCTCTACACTGAATCCTTTCCTTTCTGCCCATCTCATATACATTCTGAGGAGCATCTGTGCCCAATCTTGCGATTCTGTACCACCCGCTCCTGGATGGACCGAAAGATAAGCATTATTTGGATCGTATTTGCCATTCAAGATGATTTCTAGCTCCAACTTTTTTACGGCATGTTCCAATTCGTGGACAATCTCCTCCACCTGTTGTACCATATCTGCATCTTCTTCTGAGAGCTCTATTGCGACTTCGAGATCTTCGAAAAGAGATCTTACTTTCTTCAAATCTTCGGATATGTTTTTCAACCTTTTCAATTTTTGAGTGTACTCACGGGCTTTCACTTGGTCGTCCCAGACAGAGGGATCCGAAAGCTTCTTTTCAATGCTTTTTAACTCTTCTTCGATTTCTTTTTCATTGATAATCGACAAAACATCTTTGTACTTCTTTTCCAATTCTTCTATTTTCGTCTTTGTTTCAAAACTGATCATGATTCATCACCTCTTCACTCTTATTTTACCAAGGCCGTGAGTCCCACTTTTTTTCTTCTTTTCGTAAGCTCTTCTCATGGCTCTATTCACGAGATTGAATTCTTCGTGTACAAGTCTTATTTTACCAAGCTCTTCTTTTGCTTCTTTCTCATCTTTTTCTGAAACCTTGACCACTCTCAAAACGTAGTTTGCAATCGTATCGTTTATCCTCCTCATCATTTCGTCAAACATGAAGTACGTTTCCTTTTTGAACTCAACGATCGGGTCTTTTTGACCGTACGATCTGAGTTGTACTGCCTCTTTAACGTGTTCTACCTCTTCCAAGTACCTTCTCCAATGTTCGTCAATGATTCGAAGCATGAGAAATTTGATCACTCTTTTGTATTCTTCACCTATCTCGTGCTTCTTTCTTTGATATTCGTCCCACATTCTGTTCAAGAGATAATCGTAAACTTCTTCTGAGGATGTGAATCGTTTCCCTTCGAAATCGAGCAAACCTTTTGGAAAGAAAGAGAGTGAATTTTTCAAACCCTCTAAATCCCAATTTTTGCCTGAACAAAACTCCTCAACCCTTGTACTCACTACGTCTTCAAATATTTGTCTCAAATACTCATCGTAATCTTCCTCGAGGAGAATTTGGTCACGGAGGGAATATATTGCGCTTCTTTGCTTGTCGAGAACCTCATCCATTTCCATGAGAGTTTTCCGAATTGAGAAATTGATTCCTTCAACCTTTTTCTGTATGTTTTCGATGAGTTTTGAGAGCATAGGATGTTGAATAGGTTGCCCTTCTTCTATTTTCAAAATGTTCATCACTTTTCCGATCTGTTCTCCCCCGAATATTCTCAGAAGATCGTCCTCCAAGGAGAGGAAAAAGATGGATTCTCCTGGATCTCCCTGCCTGCCGGATCTTCCTCTAAGTTGATTGTCTATTCTTCTACTCTCGTGTCTTTCAGTACCGATGACACAAAGACCTCCCAACTCTGCGACACCCGGTCCAAGCTTTATGTCTGTTCCTCTACCTGCCATATTGGTTGCGATGGTTACCATTCCTTTTTGGCCCGCTTTGGCAACGATTTCTGCCTCTTTTTCATGATGCTTAGCGTTCAAGACTTGGTGAGGGATTCCCTTCTTTTTCAACATAGAACTGAGGAGCTCACTTTTTTCGATGGAGGTTGTGCCCACGAGAACGGGCTGTCCCTTCTTGTAGCGTTTTTCAATTTCCTCCACGATTTTTTCGTACTTTTCCCTTTGGGTCCTGAAAACTAGATCGTCGTGATCTTTTCTTATCATGGGTTTATGGGTGGGGATAACTACAACTTCCATACCATAAACCTGCACGAATTCGTTTTCTTCTGTTTTGGCTGTTCCTGTCATACCAGCCAGCTTTTCGTACATTCTAAAGTAATTTTGGAAAGTAATGGTCGCATATGTGATCGATTCTTCCTTTATAGGAACCCCTTCTTTTGCTTCTATAGCTTGATGAAGTCCTCCACTGTAACGTCTTCCTGGCAAGAGTCTTCCCGTGAACTCATCAACGATGATGACTTCTCCATTCATAACAACGTAATCGACATCCTTTTTGAAAAGATGCAAAGCCTTCAAGGCATTTATAAGGTGATAAAGTAAAGAAACGTTCCCGGGCTCGTAGAGGTTATCTACCCCTATGATCCTCTCGGCCTTAGCTATACCCTCTTCAGTTAGGATTATGGTCCTCGCCTTTTCGTCAACTGTGAAATCTTTGTCTTTAACAAATTTTTTAGCAATTTGAGCGAACTTCCTATAGGTGGAGGGACTCTCCTTGGAGGGACCTGAAATAATTAAGGGAGTTCTTGCCTCATCTATGAGGACACTGTCTGCCTCATCCACAATAGCATAGAAATGACCTCTTTGTACTTTATCGTTGTAATCCAGAACGAGATTGTCTCTTAAGTAATCGAAACCGAACTCATTGTTCGTTCCATAGGTAACATCACACAGATAGGCTTCTTTTCTCGTAATTTCTTTGAGCTCTACTTGGAAAGCCTCTGTAGCCTCTATATTCTTGTGTTCATCGTCCAAAACCTCTCCGTTGAAATTTTCTGGCCAGACACTCCAGTTCTCTTTTATGGCCTTTTCAGCCAAATCAGGATTCTTCCACACAACTTCGTAAGATTTTCCTAGAGAATTTATAACGCCCACTCTGAGACCAAGAAAGAGGTAAATAGGCCCCATCCAAAGAGCGTCTCTCCTCGCTAAGTAATCGTTTACTGTGACCAAGTGAACTCCCTTACCAATCAGAGCGTTCAAATAAATGGGCATGGTGGCGGCGAGAGTTTTTCCTTCGCCTGTTTTCATTTCTGCTACTTTTCCTTCATGAAGGGCTATTCCTCCCATTACTTGTACATCGAAAGGCCTCATGCCGACAGTCCTTCGAGCCACCTCTCTCACCAAAGCAAATGCTTCGAGAAGGTTCTTGTCGGCATCTTCGAGCGAATTTATTTTCTCCTTCAGTTCCTTGGAGAGGGCAATCAATTCTTCGTTACTCTTAGATCGCATACTTTCGTCTAGGTGGTTTATCTTCTCCACCATTTTTGAGTATTTCTTTAAAATTCTTTTGTTTTTGTCAAACAAGAACAAAGACATATCACATTACCTCCAATCTGTACTTTATTAGCCCGTTCTCGATATATCCTATCAAGAGAAGACTGGATTTTGGAGAGAATCCAAGAATCTTGTTGATGAAAGAATTCAAATCGAGGAACATTTCCAAAAACACCTCTTCGGGTGATTCTTTTTCAAGAAAAGCGAAAGTTGGATGATTCTCGAGTCTTCTTCTGTTCACTGCTTGAACGTATTCCGCTCTTTTCATAGAAGATACCACGAGTTTATCTTTGTACTCGAAAAAGTGTAAAACTGTGTTTCTAACCGGAAGCTGCCATTCGTCTCCTACTCTTTCTGCACCCCTGCTGATGAGAAAGGATTCCACTCCTTTCAGCGTTTTGTTTCCTATGAGAAATACAAATTTGGGTGTTTCGTAGAGAGTGGTCAGGAAAGTAACACTCTCTCCGTTTGAGAAAAATTCATGGTAAAACTCTTCAACGTCATCATTTTTGAAAATTTGATTCAGAATGATTTTCAGTATTTCGTGACTACTTGTAAATGCGAACAAATCTCCCAAGTAAGGAAGTTGCCCCATGTCCTCTTTTTTCGAAACCGAAAACGGAGGAGCTTTTTGAGAAACTTCTATTGTGAGATGGGACGGTTTCATTTCCGCTTTCAGCGTCGCCTCACCAATCTTTCCAAACAAATTTAAATCTCTCACGTGAATCGCAACAGGTGCTTTCGCCAGATCCATTTTCTGATCTTGGACTTCCTCTAAGATCTTTCGGTTGGGTGAAACTAAAACGTATTCTCCCATCACTTTCGAAAACAGATGTGTGGCACCTTCAATAACGAAAACGCCATTTTTTTCGTAATATTCTGAAGCCTTTATTTTTGCAAGGGATTCTACGAATTTTTGTGGAGAATCTGTTCTGAAAGCTATGAAGCCATTAGTGAGCTTTTCCGGTGTAGAAAGAAGTGAATTGACGTCAAAACTGAGTAGATCTTTTACATCACCTTTTCCTGAAATCACAATTTCCTTCGACAGTCCTCGGTAGAAAACACTTGGATCTTCCAAGCGAGTTTCAACCCATCTTCGAATCGTCTGTTCAAATCCCACTCTTTCTCCAGACAATAAAAACTCGAAAAGAGGGAGTTCTTTTATTTTTGAATAGAATTCCTCAGTGTTCTCAAGCCGGATAAGGTAGTCGTAATCTGGAAGAACGGGTACAGAAAGAGCAATGGCGACCACAAACAAAAGTAGCGTTGTTACATATTTCATCTTTTCATCTCCCCAAAAAATTCCCACGCCTCTTTCACAACTTTCTGAAGATCTATATCGCTTTGTTCTCCATCCTTACGAACCCAGAAAAAGTACTCTATGTTTCCCTCTGCTCCTTTTAGTTTGGAAAAGCAACATCCTTTAACTGAGAACCCATTTTCCATTAAGCTTTTTTGCACATCTTCCAAGACTTTTTCGTGAACTTTCGGATCTCTCACGATGCCTTTCTTGACGAATTTTCTCGGAGCTTCGAATTGGGGTTTTACCAACAAAATCGCCTCACCACTTTCTTTCAATATATCGTAGATAGCGGGAAGGATCTTCTTTATAGAAATGAAGGAAACATCACAGGTTACCAAATCGACCGCTTCTCCTAAATCTTCTTTCTTCAAGTATCGAGCGTTTACTTTTTCCATCACCACTACTCTTGGATCATTTCGAAGTTTCCAATGGAGTTGACCATATCCCACATCCACGGCATATACCTTTTTTACACCGTTTTTCAGAAGAAAATCTGTGAAACCACCCGTCGATGCTCCTATATCACAAGCCACTTTCCCGGAAACGTCTATTTTGAAACTTTCGAAAGCAGATTCAAGTTTGTATCCACCTCTGCTCACATATTTTTGTTCCTCTACAAGTTCGACGTGAACATCTTCCGAGAAGATTTTACTCGCTTTCGTTACTCTTTCACCGTTCACTAAAACTTTGCCAGCCAAGATCAGGGCTTTTGCTTTTTCTCTACTTTCAACAAGGCCTTTTTCTAAAACTATCTGATCTAATCTCTTTTTATCAGCCATAACTTATCCCCCGCTTTTATAACGGTTCCCCATTGAAAGACACGTATTTTTTCTGCATTTTCATAAACTTTCTTTTCGTCCCCGAACATTATAATCTTATCTTTCGAAACAAAGAGAGGAGTTCCGAAGTTCCTTATAAAGAATCCCTCTATTTTTTCTCCATTGAGAATACCGTTTTTGTAAACGAGTAATTTTCCGTTCCATACAGCGAAGTCATCGGCTTCCAATATTTCGATCGTTTCTCCGTCTTGTGCGTTCAAAATCATTACCGTGTTTTCCGAACCAACGAATACTTTGTCTTCGGTTGCATCGACTCCCCATGCACCTTCTATCTTTTTCTCCCAAACAAGTTGTCTTGTTTTGATATCGTATTTCCTTAAGAAACCACACACATCCAATATGTAGAGCATGCTTCCAAAAATCGAATACTCTACAGGTGTCTTTGAAACTTTCCAAGTCCACCTTCCGTTTATCCCCATCAAAGATCCCGATGCGGTGAGCACAAAATCGTTCCATCTGAAGATAATGGTGTCTTCAATTTTTCTATAACCTATCCTATGCCTGGTTATTACAACTCCATTGACGATATCCACCGGTTCTTCTATCTTCAAAACTTTCTCTCCTAACCTGAGGAATCCATCTTTGTAGAGATACTCTCTTTCACCGTCTAGAAAGACCATTTCAACGTTTCTATAGAGTCCGGGAACATTTTCCATAGATATGTCTCTTCCCACATACACCGTCTTTCCTCCTATCTGGTAAAATCCTTCCTTCACGACTTTTCTGTAATCTCCTATCTCTAGAATATGTTCCTCGCTCCAAAGAGGAAGAAAGATCACCGGAGATTTTTTCTCATAGTCTTTTGTATAAGCTATTTTTTTCTCGAAGACACCGTCTTTATACTCGATGAGGAAAAATTCCGATGGAATCTGTATCGACGGAAAAACTTCTCTCACAGTCTTTCTGAACTGTTCTGGAAACAAATCTTTGGTTGTTAAATTTTCAAAATTATCAATCGATTTGTCTTCGAAAACAATCTGAAAGGCTACATATTCATCTTTGGTACGGATTTTCACAATAAGGGGGGTTCCTGTACCAGTCAGAATACCTTCCTGTGATAAGAGATCCTCGACGATCCCTTTGTATTCTACGGGCCCGTCGTACACAAGAGTAACCACTGGTAATTTTTTCCATTCCTGAACGATCTCGAGTTCCAAGGTTGTGGGTGTGGAGTCACCAAGAAAATACAGAATCCCATTTTCTTCTATTTTGTAGTTAAATGCAAACATCAGAACAACACTTTGTAGAAGTACAAACCATGTGCAGGTGCGGTACCTGCTGCTGCACTTCTGTCTCGTGCTTCGAGCACCTCCTTCATTTTCTCAGGTTTCCAATGACCTAGCCCTACCTTAACCAGTGCTGCGACTATGTTTCGAACCATTCTTCTCAAGAAAGACCTTCCCTCAACTCTGATAAGTACGATGTTCCTTTTGAGTTTCAAAATTCTTATTCTATATATAGTTCTCACCGGATCTCTCTCATCACTCCCGGTTTTGAAAGAGGTAAAGTCGTGTGTTCCTTCCAAATACTTCGCGGCTTTTCTCATCGCGTTCAAATCCAATTCGTAGGGAAACCACCAGACGTATTTTCTGGAAAAGACGTTCCTCTCTTTGGAAGTATCTATGAAATAATGGTAGATCCTCTTTGTAACATCGAAGCGAGGATGAAAATTTTTTGGAACTTCGAAAACTTTCTTAACGTACACATCATCCGGAAGATTGGCATTCATAGCATTCTTGATATCTTCGGTACTCATTCTGTCATTGGGACAATTGAAAGCGATCAATTGGCCGTTTGCATGAACACCAGCGTCCGTTCTTCCTGCTGCTTGTGTATAGACTCTCTGTTTGAAGATCCTTTCTAAGGCATCCTCTATAATACCCTGTACGGTCCTAACATCGGGTTGTCCTTGGAAGCCAAAGAAATTGCTTCCGTCGTACTCGATAACTGCGGCCACACGTTTCATCTTCTTCACCTCGTCCTATGCTGTTTTTTTGTTGTCCCGTTTATTCTATAATAGCATCAGAACACCACGAATGGGAGCTGAAAGTTGTGCGAAAGGGAATGATCATTCTTGTTTTGATTTTCTTGATATCTTTTTCCCTCGCCGTTCAGTTGATGACGGTTGAGGAAAATTTCGTGTCGGTTGTTGAGATCGAAGGGGAGTCTCTGAAAAGTACCCTTGATCTTGTTCTTCCCTTCACACCGATGAAAGGGGTGGTGCTTTCTGATAAAGCTTACTTTGTAACAACTACAGGAATTGTAGAGTACGACTTGAAAAGAAAAAAAATCGACCGTGAACTGAAAATACGGGCGGAGAATCTGAAGTGGGAAGATGAAAAATTGGTTGTCCTTTCAAAGAAAAAGGTCTTGATAGTAGATCCAATCACATTCGACTATGAAACGATCGATCTACAAGAAGATCCCACTGATGTGGAAAGATTCGAGGATTATTGGATAGTGAGCCATGGAAGATACATTTCCCTTATCAGGAATGATGAGGAATATTGGAAGATAGAATCTAATTCCGATATTATTGGAATCTCTGTGAACAAAGGAAAAAAATCACTCTCTGGAATAACAAAAGGAGGCACTCTGTTTATTGTTGATTTAGAAAACCCGTTAACTCCAAAGGTGGTTTATTTTACAGATATTGAAGAGTTAAGAGAGGTTGAATGGCTTGGAGATTTCCTTTTCGTTTTTTCTAGAAATAAGATCTTGGTTATGAGTACTATCAAGTTAAATTCTCTGAAGGTCGTGAAAGAATACACCTTGTCAAGTATGGTTTCCTCCATTGTGAAAACAGACGATTCTCTCTTCTTTACAGCGGGTACCACGCTTTATAGGGTGGATGTCTCTTTATTGATGAAAAAACTCGGAGTCGCTCGGAAGATTTTCTTAGTCTCAGCCCCTTCAAGTAAATTAACTGTACCAGGGGAACTGCTTTGGAAAATAGATCTGGATTCTGAAGTAAGAGCCCCAGTCACTGTAGGAGATGGCTTTATTGTTTTGGCAGATGTTGAGGGACTTGTTCACGTTTTGTCGATCAGTGGAAAGAAGCTATGGAGTTACAAAACGGGATTTGTAATAACCGCTCCACCGAGAGTTTTTATGGGACGAGTGTATGTCACGAGCTGGGACGATCATTTGTATGCTTTGTCCTTAAGCGGGCATCTTTTATGGAAAGTGAGGTTAGATGCGGACGTTTCGAAATCTTTTGAGGTGAATTCCCAGGGAGTTTACGTATCAACCGATGGAGGGGAAGCATATTTAATAGATCACGAATCGAACATACTTTGGCAGTTCAAAGATGATGATTGGATTTCTACAGGCATAGCTGTGGATGATAGAGGTACTGTTTATTTTGGAACATCTAGAAGCCTCTACTCCCTCTATCCCAACGGGACTGTGAGGTGGAAAACGGACATTGGATATCTCCTCACTACCAGACCTGTAGTTATAGAAGATTATGTGTTTGTCGGGAGCAACTCTGGATGGTTGTTCTGTGTGGACAGATCAACTGGAGGAGTAATTTGGAAAGAGAAATTTCCTTTGACACTGAATACCGAGCTTTTCGCACATGGGAAACATTTGGTGATGAACACTGAAGAAGGTGTCTACATTGTGGACTTACAAGGGGGAGTGAATAAAATCATTTCTGCTGTATCACCCTCACCCGTAGTCGTTTCGAAAGAGGGATATCTTTTCTTTGTTTCAAATGGTATTCTCTACTCTTACACCTTCGATGGTCAAAAGAGATGGGAGGAACGAGTGGGGGAAACAAACTCTGCTCCCGCATTAGGAGAAGAAAGGGTAGTGGTTGCTACACGTGAAGGAATCGTTTATTGCTTTTTCGATAAAGTTTATTCTCAATAACGCTGTTGAATTGGACCGAATCTTTCAAAGGGCCATATTCTCAGAATCGGCCAACCGATGATATGGTCTTTTGGTACGAATCCAAAATATCTGCAATCGAGACTCTCGGTTGTATTGTCCCCCATCAAAAAGTAAAAACCCTCCGGGACCTTTATCCTTATCGTTCCATCCTCTGTCCTTTCGATATATCTTTTCAGATCCAAACTAGCGTAGTATTCTTCATAAAACGTGTGATAGATCATACCGGGAATATAGTAAGATTTTGTCTCTTCATCGTAGTACACCATCGAAGGATCGAAGTAATTCAGTAAACCGGGGAGGAAGTATTCCCCATATTTCAACCCTTCCTCCCCGATAAGAGAGAAAACCAAAACAGCTACTGTTCTACCGTACTTTTCGGCAAGAGAGTAGATGTACTTCCTATAAGATTCTTTGTCTTTTCTCAGTTTGCTCGCGGTGTAAAGCCATTCATAAAAATCTTCGTACTTGAAAATTCCCTCAGGAGTGTAATGCAGATTTTTCAAAGTTTCTGGAATTTTCCCGTTGACATACAATTTGCCATTCTTTATCTCCAGAACATCTCCACTTTTTCCAACAAGGCGTTTCACATATTTAACATGACCTCTGAATTTAGCAGGTGAAAAAAGATCCATAAACCTGTCAAAAAGGCGAAGCATTTTACTCGCTCTTTCATCTACAAAGGGAGACCAAAATACAACAATTTCTCCGATTTCGGGTTCTCGAACAGTGTAGGTGATTTTTTCTACAAACAACCGATCACCGATCTGTATTGTGGGAATCATTGATCCTGTGGGCACCAACATGGTTTCAAATATGTACAACCTCACAATAGTTGCGGCTACCAAGGCGTAAAGCAACGCCTTGATCCATTCTATGGATTCTTTTTTCAGATTCATTAATCTCTGCGCTCCTTGATCCTGATTTTGCCCCTCACATTTCTGAGATAGTAAAGTTTTGCTCTTCTCACTTTACCCTTTCTCACAACTTCTATCTTTTCGACAACGGGTGAATGTATTGGGAATATTCTTTCCACACCGACGCCGTGGCTTCCGATTCTTCTCACAGTGAACGTCTTGTTTATTCCAGAACCTCTCTTGGCGATCACTATCCCTTCGAAAACCTGTATCCTCTCTCTGTCACCTTCAACCACTTTTACGTGAACTCTCACTGTATCACCAGGTCTGAAATCTGGAACTTCTTTCTTTTCGTATTTCTTTTCGATGATCCTTACGATATGATCCATACTCATTCCTTAATCCCTCCTCGTATAATTTTCTCCTATCAGTCGATCAATTATTATAGCCGCTGCTGCCCTGACGGACAGGTGATTGAAATCTGACTTTCCCCTTATGGGTTCTATCACATAGTCGGAAATCACCAGAATTTCGTCGGGTAATCCCCAACCTGTTCCGAGGAGTATGAGAACAGGTTTCTCCGTTTCCAGAATAATCTTCTTGGCCTCTTCGAATGATACACTGTTTTCACGTTTCTTTGCGGAGGTAAAGAGTATCAAAGGCCTTTCTTTTTCGATGTTTTCTATATCTTCTAACACATCTTCTAAATAGGGTTTCAATCTGACTAGTTTAAGGGATTCTGCTCGTGAAGGATTGTATTGACTCCCAAAACCTTCTCTCCAGAATTTGAGCATCTTTTCTACCATATCTCGTTGTGCTTTAAGATTGGTGACCACGTAATATCCCTTTAAATTGTAAGTACGCGCTGTTCGAGCGATATCGTGAACATCAAGGTTGGTGACCGCTGTTGATATTATGCTGCCATCTTTTCCTTTTATTGGATAATGAATCAAGGCTACATAAATCTTATCTAGCACCCTTTCATCAGCTCCTTGAACAATTCTATTATAGCCAGTTTGTCGAGCTCGTCCAATTCCTTTTTCAAAAACAGATCAGGCCGTTTCATGATGGTTTTTTTGATGCTCTCTTTCCTCCTCCAAAGTTCTACCTTTTGATGATCTCCGGAAAGCAGCACGTCCGGTACTTTCATTCCCTTGTACTCGTAAGGTCTGGTGTAGACTGGATGATCGAGCAGACCTTGATGAAAAGATTCTCTTTCCACGGATTCTCTTTTCACGACGCCGGGTACGAGTCTTACGATAGCATCTGTTATTACCATGGCCGGTAGTTCTCCACCCGTGAGTATGTAATCTCCTATTGAAATCTCGTCATCGACTATTTTCATTACTCTCTCGTCGATTCCTTCATATCTTCCGCAAAAAATCACGATGTCTCGTTTCTTGGAGAGTTTTTCTGCTATTTTGTAGTTGAAGACTCTTCCTTGTGGACTCGTCAAAATAACGTACGGTTTGCCGTACTTTTCAACGTAGCTTTCGTAGAATCTGAAGAACGGCTCTGGTTTCATAACCATTCCGTATCCTCCACCGTATTGATAGTCATCCACTGTTTTATGTTTGTCAGTGGTGTAATCCCTTAAATTCACCACGTTTATTTCCACGATACCTTCTTCAACAGCTTGAGCAATGACACCGTACTTCTTCACAACTTCGACCATTTCTGGGAATATGGTCACTATACTGATCCTCATCAAATCCACTCCAATTTTCTGGCAACGATCTTTTTTTCACCTTTATCGATCTTTATGATCCAGTCTTTTGTCATGGGAATCAGTGTTTCCTTTTTTTGATTCTTCACGACTAGTACATCGTTAGATCCTGTTTCTATGATGTCGACAACTTTTCCTACATTCTCTCCCGAATCGTAGAATACATCACATCCCAGAATTTCGTAGAAGTAATATTCATCCTCTTGAAGAGGCGGAAGTTCTTCGTACTTTATAAAAACCTCGCATCCCTTTATTCTTTCTGCTGCTTCTATTGTATCGATAGTATCGAATCTGACAAGAAAAAGTTTGTTCATCCTCCTGATAGATTCTACGGATAAATGATAAAACACCTTCTTCTCTTTGTTGTATAGAACGACTTCCGAGAGATTCCCCAAAATCTCCTCTGAATTCGTGTAGGGAAAAAGCTTCACTTCTCCCTTCAAACCGTGCGTATTCACAACTTTTCCGATCGGTATTCTTTCGTTGATCAAATCTTGAAGAGTTTTTATCATTTTCTCACCTGACCACCCTGATGGTGATCTCTTTGGAATCACCCATGAGGGCACTCAGGAGGATTTTCAAAGATTTTATAGTCCTACCATCTTTACCTATGACTTGCCCAATGTCTTCTTCGTTCACTACTATTTCGAGTACTTTTTTTCCTTCTTCTTCGAATTCCATGACAACAACTTCTTCGGGGTGTTTTACTATTCCCCGAAGTATTTTCTCCACCAACTCTTTCATTCAGAAGTTGCCTCCTCTTCTTTTTTCTTCTCGTACTTTATCTCGTGTACCCTTTTCATCACTCCGAATTTTCTGAAAATGTCCCTCACCGTATCGCTCGGTTGAGCACCTTTCAAAATCCATTCCACTGCTTTTTCAACGTTAATCTTTATTTCTCCCTCTTTTAAAGGGTTGTAATAACCGAGGGATTCAATGTACGCTCCATCTCTCCTTTTTCTGCTATCAACGACCACAATTCTGTAAAAGGGTTGTTTTCTTTTTCCCATCCTTGTGAGTCTTATCCTAACCACGAACTACACCTCCCTACAATCCAAAGGGTATTTTGAACTTTCCTTTTTTCATCCTCTTCATAAGAAGTTTCATCTGCTCGTAACTCTTGAGGAGTTTATTTACATCTTGAACAGTGGTACCACTACCTTTTGCAATCCTTCTTTTTCTACTTGCGTTTATGATGTGGGGATTTTTTCTTTCCTCTACAGTCATGGAATTGATGATAGCTTCAATCTTTTTCAATTCCTTTTCGCTCATCTCAACGTCTATTTTGGGTGATCCTGGGAGCATCTCCAAAAGGGAGGAGAGAGGTCCTAACTTTTTCATCTCTTGAAGTTGTTCTTTGAAATCTTCCAACGTAAACTCTGCTTTGAGAAACTTTTCCGCACTTTTTTTCATCTTTTCTTGATCTAATTCCCTTTCCACTCTTTCTATCAGAGACAACACATCTCCCATACCGAGAATTCTGTTTGCAACTCTGTCAGGATAAAAAGGCTCCAAGCCATCGAGTTTTTCGCTTGTTCCTATGAATTTAACAGGCTTCCCCGTTATGTATTTTATGGAAAGGATCACACCGCCTCTGGCATCACCGTCCATTTTCGTTACAACGAATCCTGTCAAATTCAACCTCTCATCGAAGACTTTGGCGGTATTAACAGCATCCTGACCCATCATCGCATCTACAACCAACAAAATCTCATCAGGATTGAGGACGGATTTTATTTCTTCAAGCTCTTTCATCATCTCTTCATCTATGTGGAGACGACCAGCGGTATCGACTACGAGGACATCTTTTCCCGTCTCTTCAGCTTTCCTGATGCTTTCTTTTACAATTTCCACGGGCGATTTCTTGTAGTCATGAACAACATCGATTCCTAATTGGTTTCCCAGTTTGACAAGTTGATCGATAGCTGCTGGTCTGTACAGATCAGCCGCAACGAGTAAGGGATTCCGACCTTCTTTTTTGAGAAGTCTTGCAAGTTTCGCACAAGTAGTTGTTTTTCCACTCCCTTGGAGACCAACCATCATCACAGGGGCAGGTCTGTGTATAAGCTTTAAAGGTTCGTTTTTCTCTCCCATTATCTTTATCAATTCATCTCTTACGATCTTCACGAACTGCTGATCGGGTGTTAGACTTTTGAGAACTTCTTCACCCAACGCTTTTTGGAGGACATGATCGACAAATTCTTTCACAACTTTGTAGTTTACATCAGCTTCCAACAGAGAAAGCTTTACTTCCCTGACAGCTTCTTTAACGTTCTTTTCAGTTATCTTTCCTCTACCGGAAAGATTTCTAAACACTCTGGATAGTTTTTCTTGGAGATTCTCGAACATTCAAACACCTCCAACGAGTCTCTCTCTGATATTAGACGTCCCCCATTAATTTCAGGTTTCTAATCACGTAAGGAGTCTAGTAATAAATGTTACAATATAGTTTCGAAGAATAGGTGTATTAACTTAATGCACCTGATAAACGTGATGTAATATTAATAATACTTGATAACGAAATCTTCGTACCCTTCTGGTGTTGTTTCCTCAATGCTCACGTTCATTACTACAGCTGCTGGAGGCCCTTTTGCCACTTCGTTTAGAAAGCGACGTAGAGCATTCTCTTCACCCTCGGCGTGAATAAAAACAGATCCATCGTCCATGTTCATTACATAACCCTTCACACCTAGAGATTTCGCAACTCTCCTCGTGAAATATCTAAATCCAACGCCTTGAACGATCCCCTCAACTCTTATTTTTATCGCTTTCACGTTCCCACACCCTCAGAAAGTCATCATCAAAATGTACGTCGAGTTGAGGGAAAGGAATGGATATTCCTTCTCTCTCCAGATATTCTTTGATTCTGAAGGCGAGTCTTTTCACACCTTCGAAGTAATTATCCCTGTTCACCCAGAATCTTATTATGAAGTCTATGGAAGAACTGTTGAAAGCAGAGAAAATTATGGCGGGGACAGGATCTTTTTCAACAGTTTCTTCATCCTCTAGAGCCTTCTGGAAGATTTCCACTACTTTCCTGAGATTGGCGGAGTAGGGGACACCTACCGTGATTTCCTGTCTCCTCACGTTCGAAGGCCAGAAATGAATGATTTTGTCGTTCCAAACTGTTTTGTTTGGGATCATAGCCTTCCGTCCATCCCATGTTCTGATCACGGTGTGATTGAGATTCACCACTTCAACTGTTCCAGAAATTCCACCTGCTTCTACTGCTTCTCCTTCTTTTATGGCTCTTGAAATCAAAAGGAATACTCCAGAGAAGAAATTAGAGAGGGGTTCTTGGAGAGCCAGACCTACGACAAGGCCGCCAATTCCCACCCCTGCCAACATAGGCGCGAGATTTAGATCCCAAATATCAAGGATCACCATGATTGCTATAACCGCTATGATGAGTCCCAGGAAAAACCTTATAGTGTTTCTCATTTGAAGTTCTTTTCCAAGCCTTTCAACGCTTTTCTCTATGATTTTGAAAATCCATTTGAACACCAAATAAGAGACAACTACGGTTATTGAGGTTAGTATCAACCGTGTCAGAAGCATATCACCACCTCACAGCGAACCTCAGCCCTACCCCTTTTGTGTAATAATACTCGGAGAGTGAATCTGAACTTACAGAGGAACTTGCGATGAACGTGTTAAACCCTATCGATACGTTGTTCACGGTTGCGTAAAAACCAAGAGATATTTTGAGGGCGTTTTCTCCAGAATCTGTGTTGGTGAGCATCGATATACCGAAACCCGCCTTTTGAATATTTCCTATAGAGAAGTCTATTTTGTTTTCTAGCACTCGTTGGTCAAATTTCAAGGTGTAAGAGAATCTATTCTTTCTTGGCGTATCGTAGAGAAGCTTCAGAGAGTAGATTCCTCCCATGTATGATCCTTTTTCGCTCCACAGCGTGAAGTTTCTAACACCTACGGAGTATTCAACATTCTCTGTAAGATATCCAAATACTCCTGCATGAAGATTAAGTTCTTTCTTCGAATCTTGATCCATCGAAAAAGATGTTCCCACTCCAATAGTTATACTTTCTTGTGGGGAGAGCGCTATATCGTACTCAGCGGTTGTAACGTATTGAGCGTTTTCCAAAGTTGTCCTCTTTAAAAACAAAACGCCAGCTATATTGGACGATGGAGGCTGAAACAAGCCGATTTGAAAAGTTCCAAGTGAACCACTCTCGCTTGACAAAACGTGGTACGCTCCCATAATTCCCTGCTTTGTCAAAAAGAACACTCTCGCTGGGTTCTCTAAATATGCCCATTCTCCGGAGGATGAAAATATCTCCAACTGCGTTGCAATCGCAAGACCTGTCAAAACTAGAAAAAAGACGAGAAATTTTTTCATACGTTCACACCCCCTAAGTAAGCCTCTAATAACCTACTTTTGAATTCTCCAAAAGTACCGTTTTCTATGGAGCGTCTGATTTCTCTCATAAAGGAGATCATGAAGTTCACGTTGTGAATTGTAAGCAAAATCTGTCCAAGAACTTCGCCGCGGGATATAAGATGGTGTATGTAAGAGCGTGTGAAATTATTACAAGTATAACACCCACACTCACGATCTATTGGTTCCAGTGATTTCTTATTGTAAGATGCTTTTAGGTTCAATTTCCCTTTCCAAGTGAGAGCGGTGCCATGTCGAGCTATTCTTGTTGGAAAAACACTGTCAAACATATCCACACCCCGTTCGACCAACTCTAGAATGAGTTCTGGAGAACCTCCTCCCATGAAATAACGGGGTTTATCTTCGGGAAGATGTTCCACGGTGATTTCGGTCATCTCGAGTGTAAGGATCCTCTCCTCGCCGATGCTAAGTCCTCCTACTGCATAACCGTCGAATCCAAGGGACGTTATCTGAAGAGCGCTCTCTCTCCTCAAATCGGGGTATGTACCTCCTTGTACAATCCCAAACAAGGCTTGATTCTCAGTTTTAAAAGCTTTCTTAGATCTGATGGCCCATTTATAAGTTCTTTCGGTTGCTTCTTTCATTTCTTCGTAACTAGCGTTCGGAGGAGGGCAGTGATCGAAGACCATACAAATGTCGGATCCCAGTTCTATCTGCACTGACATAGAGATTTCTGGATTGAGGGAAACCTTTGAACCATCGATTGGTGATTTGAAAACGACTCCTTCATCGTTTATCTTCAGCTTTGGGAGACTAAAAACTTGGAATCCTCCACTGTCCGTAAGGATTGGCTTTCTCCAACCCATAAAGTTATGAAGTCCATTGTGAAGTTTTATTATCTCCACTCCTGGTTTCAACATCAAATGGAATGTGTTCGATAGGATGATCTCAACACCTGCTTCTTCTAAATCACGAGGGGTGAGTAACTTCACATTTGCGTTCGTACCAACAGGCATGAAAACCGGCGTTTCAACAGTTCCATGGTGAAGTTTCAAGACGCCCAATCGTGCGTTTTTGAGTCTTTTCTTCACTTCAAATTCCACACAACTCCCTCCAATAACTCTTTGACTCTTCTGTAACTACCTTCTATTTGTGATTCTTGTTCGCTCAATTCTTCGAGCATCTCTTTTATAAATTTTTCGTCTGTAATTCCTTTCAAGTTTACCAAGACGTTCACTTTCTCTACCAATAGGACTGCTCTGCATAGATCCATGGCGTTCAATGTGTCCGAGGCCAAGTTTTTGTTTCCGAATTCAGCTAGTTTTTCAAGCTCGTGACCAAGATCTTTCATGAGTCTTATGACATCCATAGGAACGGACGCTGCTTCTTTGAGAGCTTCCTGAAGTTCTTCATTTGAGGATTTGTACGCCTTCATAACCTTTTCGAACGCTTCCATGTCTTCTTTCGAGAGCAAGAACAACTTTTCCCTTGCTTCCACCATTTTCTCAACGATTTTTTCCATTTCGGTTTCGAAGTCTTCATAACCTTTCTTTTTTCTTGTAAAATTTGCTACCATCTCAGCCAGCGCACAGGCCAGGGCACCAACGATGGATCCGACTGCTCCCCCACCTGGAGTCGGTTTTCTCTCCGCAACCTTGTTACAAAACTCTTCGATTGACAGCTTTTCAATCTCCATACTTTTCTTCCCCCTCCAGTACGATTTTATGACCAGAACTCGTACCTATTTTTTCCGCACCGTACATAAGCATTTTTACAGCGTCTTCATAGCTCCTTATTCCACCGGCAGCTTTGACTTTCATATCTTCACCGACGATCCACTTCATCAGGTGTACATCCTCGACCGTTGCTCCTTTTGGACCAAAACCCGTTGACGTCTTAACATAGTGAGCTCCTGCAATTTTCGAGATAACACAAGCCGCCATTTTTTCTTCCAGATCCAAATAACAAGTTTCGATAATCACTTTGACAGTTTTCCCGCGAGCGGCTTCAACCACACTTCTTATATCATCGTATACGTATTCCCATTCCTTGGCTTTCAACATGCCGATGTTTATAACCATATCCACTTCATCTGCCCCGCTTTCAAAAGCAAAAAAAGCTTCTTGGGCTTTGACTCTTGTCTCGTTTGCACCAAGTGGAAATCCGACAACGGTCACCACTTTTACATCTGTTCCTTCAAGTTCTCTTTCTGCAAGCGGGACATAGCAAGGATTCACACACACTCCGTACAATCCATATTCTTTTGCTTCCGAACAGAGTTTTACTATGTCATCGGGAGTGGCGAAAGGTTTCAAATTGGTGTGCTCTATTGCTCCTTTCACGTCTTCAAGGGAAATTTTATCCTTATAGGGTTTGAACTCATAGGATTCTCTGTATCGAACGATCGCTTCTTCAATCTTGTATTCCAGCATGAACACCACCTCACAATCCAAGCTCGGAAGATATCGACTTCATCGCTTCCAAAGATATTTCGAGGAACTTTTCCAAAGAAAGGCCTATTTCCTCGCAAGATTTTATTTGATCTCTATTTGCACCCCTTGCAAAGGCTTTTTCCTTGAATCTCCTCAGCAAGAAGTCAACGTCAAGAACTTCCAGTTTTTTTTCCGGCCTTATGAGTGCTGCTGCCACTATGAAACCGGTGGTTGGATCCACTGCATAAAGTGCTTTCTCCATCAAGGTTTCTGGTTCTTTTTTTCCACAGTGAGCGAGAATGGCATTGATCACATCTTCGGGTACGTCTTCGTTTTTCAAAATTTCCACGGTCTTTAAACCATGCTCATCTGGATTTTCTTTTGTATAATCGTAATCCAGATCGTGTAAAAGTCCTGTGATTCCCCATTTTTCTTCGTCTTCATCGAGTACTTTCGCGAGAGACTTCATCACGACCTCGGTTGCGAGACAGTGTTTAACGAGGTTTTTTGTTTTCACATGTTCTTTCAGGAGTTCCAGAGCTCTTTCTCGGGTAATCAAAGTTCTCCCCCCTCTTTGAAACTGAAGTACCCTCTCTTTGAGATTATCACATGATCAACCAGATCTATACCAAGAATTTTTCCTGCCTCTTTTAGATTCTTCGTGATCAATCTGTCCTCTCTGCTGGGAGTTGGATCCCCAGAAGGATGATTGTGGGCCACTATTATTCCCGAAGCGTTTGTTCTGATAGCTGTTCGGAAGACTTCTCTTGGATGAACGAGACTCTTTTCAGAAGTCCCAACGGTTATGACAACTTCAGAAATAAGGTTGAGTTTTCTGTCAAGACATATCACTTTCACAGCTTCCTTTTCAAGATAGATCATGTCTTTACAGTGCCGATAAACTTTTTCAGGTGAATCCAATCTCTTTGGGATTCCCTCTAGCTCTTCGTGCAATCTTTTTCCAAGTTCGAGAGCAGCTTTCAATGTGACTGCTTTTACAATTCCTACGCCGTTTACAGAGGCTATTTCTTCGATATTGGCGTTCGTGAGCTTTACCAGGGATGAGTCGAACTTTTCGAATAGAATTCGGGCCAATTCGAGTACATGCTTGCCCTTCCTTCCTGTTCTCAAAAGAATGGCGATCAATTCTTCTTTTGAAAGTGCTTCAGGCCCTGCTTTTATCAGCCTTTCCCTTGGTAACAACTTTCCACCAACCTTTCTCGTACAGATATTGCCAAATCAAACCTATTGGAAAGCCGACAACAGTGAAGAAATCTCCTTCCACCTTTTCCACGAAAACAGAGGCAAAATCTTGTATTCCGTAAGCTCCCGCTTTGTCAAGCGGTTTGTACTGTTGCACATAGTACCGGATGATTTCGTCAGGCAATTCTCTGAACTTAACTTTGGTGGAAGAAATCAAAACATCACTTGCCGAAAAAGACACGAATGCCACACCTGTGTGTACCATGTGCCATTTTCCTGAGAGTTTACTGAGGAATTCCTCAGCTTCTTCAGTGTCTTTTGGTTTTCCAAGAGTTTCTCCGTTCAGTTCCACCACCGTGTCCGAGCCAATAACCAAGATCTCCTTTTTGTCTTTTCGCCTTTGAAAAACGTCTTCCGCTTTTTTCAAAGCCAATTCCCTTGCGGTGGTAAGAGGGTCACCGATAATATTTTCATCGATGTTGGGATATTCGATTTCGAAGTCTATTCCCAGGAGTTTCATCAACTGCTGTCTCCTCGGTGAAGAAGAAGCTAGCACGATTTTCAAATAAGATCCCTCCCATCTTGCTGGCGATGAAAGCGTTAGCTGTAGCGGAGATCAGTCCAAGATTCATCATCACAGGAAGAAGAGAAAAAGCTTTGGTGTTTTCCAAGATGAAAGAGATCACAATTAATTGAACAAAGTTGTTCATGGATGCTCCTGAGAGACTCAAACCGAGGTATCCGAATCCGAATCTTGCTAATAAAGACTCTATCGTTGCCGCGGAAATTGCCCCAAAAAATCCCGTCAAAAAAGATGGGGAAAGAAATCGGCCGCTGAAAAGGGCTCCGATGATACTTTTAGCGGAAGATACTATCAAGGCATCTGCAAATCCTATCTCTGAAGCTATAAAGAGTACAACGGAGTTGGAAAAACCCCATCTTCCAAAAGGTACCGGAAAAGGAAGAAGATTTTCTGCGGTGTACAAAACCGAGGATAAAGCCGTCAAGACAGAAAGTAAAGCAATTCGTTTTACCAAGTTTCGATATCGTAATCTGTTTTTCCTTCGAAGTATATTATCACCTCATTTGGGACACATACAATGGTACCACCAGGTCCCACCCAACCAGTTTTTACGCATATTTTCAATGGACAAGTCGATTCCACCACTCTGACTTTTTCCCCGGTGAACTCCACTTTCATGAGAAACTTTCCGTTTTCCACTATGTCGTAAATCCCAGGTTTTGACAGAATCTTTTTGAAATCTCTTCCTTCGACAACTACTTTGTTTCCGATGTTTTTTGGAACGATAAAAGGAAAAATCACGATTGCAAGGAAAACGAAAAACACAAGAAGATCTTTTTTCTCAAGAAACTTTCTCATTCTCTCACTCTTTCTCAAAGAGAGTGAAAGTGTTCGATTTCTCTACTTTGCCTCCTTCGAGAACAATCATGGGATGTGCTCCCATTCTTGGAAAATCAAGAATCACTCTTCTCCAATCTCTTCCCGCCAGAACAAAACCAGCCGTAGAGAGAGTATCTGCCGTTGTTGCGTCCTCTGCTATCACCGTGACACTCCAAACACCTTTTACAGGGTAACCAGTTGATGGATCCAATATGTGGTGGTATCGAATTCCATTTTCCACAAAGTAACGTTCGTAATCGCCGGAAGTTGCTACTGCACCGGACTTCAAGTAGATATAATCTATCACGTCGTTACCACGGGGATTTTTCACACCTATTACCCACGGATATTTTCCGAATTTTGGTCCGATGATACGAATGTCTCCGCCCGCTTCTACAAAACCCGTTGCATTCTCATCAAACGAGAGAGCTATTTGCCTTGCTCTGTCTAATGCATAACCTTTTGCTATTCCACCGAGATCCATCTTTGTGCCATCCTTGACTTTTATCCTCATGTTTTCATCATCGAAAAGAATGTTGTTGTATCCAACATGTTCCAGTTCCTTTTCTATTTCCTCTGTCGATGGTACTCGTGGATTCTCATAATTTCCAACGAATCCCCAGAGTGATAAAAGTCCACCTACCGTCGGATCGAAAGCGCCTTCTGTTAGTTCAGCGAAAGCATAGGCGGCTTTCAGCAAACTGTAGGTTTCTTCATCGACTTCGATCCACTCTTCCGGATGATCGTTGATCTTCTTTATCACGCTTCTGTTGTCGGTTGTAGAAAATTTGTAGGTGATTCTTTTCATGTCTTCGAGTATAGCTTCCGCTATAGTTTTGGGGTTGATCTTTTTTGAAGCAACGACGATTCTCACACTCGTTCCTAGAGCAAATCCTCTGAGTTCGTAATACTGTTCGTTCGAACGAAAGAGAACAAAAACGAGGAAAGTTCCAATAGTTCCGAGAAGGAGGAGAGAAAAGAGAAAAATTTTCCCCTTCGTTATCCAATGATTGTTGCTATTTGACGACCACACTTTTTGCACTTCCCTTCTTCATCTAATCCAATCTTCTCTACTTCATATCCTCGCCTTCTAATAACAAGGTTGCCACAATCAGGGCAGAAAGTGCTTTCGAATCTTTCATCCCAAACGTTTCCTAGATACACAAAGTTTAGATACTTTTTCGCCAATTCATATATCTCAATGAGTTCTTCTATAGGGGTAGGAGGGATGGTGTATTTGTAGTTCGGAAAGTATCGACTGATATGTAAAGGAATGTCTTTGTCCAAATTTGCTATCCATTCGAATTCTCTTTTCAAATCTTCTCTGTCATCGTTTTTCCCCGGAATAATGAGTGTAGTCAACTCAATGTGGATTCCAGCATTATACACCTTTTCAATGTTTCTGAGGACCACGTCCAGATCTCCTCCGATCTCCCTGTAGAAATCTCTGTTGAATCCCTTGAGGTCAATGTTCATCGCATGAATGGATTGAAACAACAGCTCCAGTGGTTCCTCATTTATATATCCGTTCGTTACCAAGACGCAGTACATTCCTTCCTTTACAGCTACTCGGGAAGTGTCTAGGACAAATTCGAACCAGACGAGGGGCTCGTTGTACGTAAAAGCAATACCCTTGGATTCTCTATTTATAGAGGCAATTTTTACGAGCTGTTCTGGTGTCACTTTTTTTGTCTCAGGCTTCATCTGTGAAATCTCCCAATTTTGACAAAATCCACACTTGAAATTACATCCGAATGTTCCAACAGAAAAAATCTGTTCGCCTGGATTGAAATGAAAAAGTGGCTTTTTTTCTATTGGATCCATAGCTATGGCAGTTACTTCTCCATAGTTCAAACTTACTAACGCACCGCCTTTGTTTTTTCTAACTCCACACAGTCCCACTTGTCCCTCATCGAGGCGACACTCATGTGGACACAGAAGACATTTCACCTTTTTTCCTTCAAGAGGTTCAAAGTGTATCGCCATTTTCTCCATGTCTCCTCCTCCTCACTTGTAACGTTCGACTGTAAACTTGTATATTTCTACCTCGTCATCCCACTCCGGGATACCTGCTTTCAGTTTGGCTATTCTGAGTTGCTCTTCCACGGTGTTGACACCTTCTATATCTGGAAGGAGTAACCCTCTTCTCCAACCTTTCATAACTATCACGCCGTACTTCTTGGGGTCGAGCTCCGAGAGGTCTCTCACGGGTTCAGGTGTGCTGAGAATGTCGACGTGGACTTCTATATCATCCAGTTCATCAGGAGTAACCGGGGGAAAACGAGGGTCTTGAGTAGCAGCAGCTATGGCATTGTCTCTTATTTCAAGGGCAAGATTTGGTTTCGTGGGCAGAAAAGTTCCTATACATCCTCTCAATGAACCGTCCGTTTTATGAAGAGTTACAAAAGCTCCTGCTTTTCTTTTAAAAAGCTCCTTTGGTACATTTTCGTCAGGTTCTATTATTTTCCCATATCTTACGTAATTTTCTATAACCCTGATTGCCCACTTCACATAAGGATGCTCACCTATCATAATTCTCACCACCACAAGATAATTATAGCATTTTGGTGTATCATTAAATTTGGAAAGGAGAGGATACAGTGAAAGTAGGTGGACAGGCGGTTATTGAAGGAGTTCTCATGATAGCGAAGAGAGTATCTCTGGCTGTTAGGAAAACCTCTGGGGAGATTGTGGTAAAGGATTTGGGAAGTGTAAGATTCCCAAAATGGGCAAGGGTCCCTTTTTTGAGAGGTTTTTATTCTCTTTTCATCTCCTTGTATTTTGGAATAAAGGCTCTCAACCTTTCCTCAGAGATCTCTTCGGGTGAAGAGATGAAAAGCAGTGAGAAATTTTTCTCTTTGATTTTGGCGATTGGACTCGCTGTGGGTCTTTTTGTCGTAGCGCCTATTTTCCTGACAAATTTTCTGATTAAAAAGGAAGATGAGTTTCTTTATTCGATCGTCGAGGGATTTATTAGGTTAGGTCTCTTCCTTCTCTATGTTTGGATTATCTCTCTTTTCAAAGACGTGAAGAGGGTCTTTCAATATCATGGAGCAGAGCACATGACGATACACGCGTACGAACACGGCGAAGAGTTAACAGTGGAGAATGTTAGGAAATATTCCACTGTACATCCAAGGTGTGGAACCAACTTCGTCATGATTTTTCTGATAGTCGCTATCGTTCTGCTCAGCGTTTTTGGAGCGCTTATAGAGCTCTCTGTGTGGACAAGAATAATTTCAAGGTTGATTTTACTCCCGTTCGCGGCAGGAATTTCTTATGAGTTTCTAAAACTTGCCGCCTTCTTCGAGGGAAAGGGATGGATAAAAGTCTTGTACTTTCCGGGTTATCTTCTTCAGTACTTGACTACGGCAAAGCCAGATGACTCACAGATCGAAACCGCGATAGTCGCTTTGAAACAGGCTGTAAGTGAAAAAGAGGATAATACAGATCACCAAGTAAAGGAAGAAGGTCTGGAACTTCTCGGATAACCCAAGGAGATTGAAGAAAGCAGAAATCGAGAGAAGAGTAATAAAAGAGCCCCACTTTCCAAGTCTTCGACAAAACACATGATGGGTGTGAAATTTATCTGGTGAAAAAGGATTTTTCCTTTTCCAGGCTCTTCTTAAAAAACTGAAAACTATTTCATAAAAGGGAAGACCAAGGAAAAGCGTTGCGAATCCAATGTCTCCGTCAAAGAACTGGAAGCTTGCCAATGAAAGGAAGGTACCGAGAAAAAAAGACCCGTTGTTTCCGAGGAACACTTTTGCTGGTGGAAGATTCATAGGGATGAACCCCAAGATGGAAAAAGCAAGGCTCTTTTCCCCTAGCAAAAGAGCCATCAGGAAAGATATCCCTCCCATCAAACCGTCTATTCCGTCTATGACATTGAAGGCGTTCACCATTCCAAGAATCCAAATGAGGAGAAGAATTTGGGGAACCTTTGTACCAAAAATGTATGTTTCGAGTGGCACGGAAAGAACATACCAAAGAGAAACGAAAGCGGTGGCAGTGAGTTTTACCTTGTACGAAAGATCGAAGATATCGTCCAGTATTCCAAGAACAAACATGGGAATCGAGTAGACAAAAACAGGATTGTCCCTTCCAAAAACCAGTAACGTCAGGAAAATAGCAATACCACCAACCGGCGGGACAGCGCTTTCGTGTAATTTTCTGGAGGAAGGATGATCGAGAAAGCCTGTCCTTTTTCCTATCAAGAACAGAGTGAAAGTTCCAAAAAAACTAACCAAAAATTCCAGCATTTATTCTTGCCTCCGGAACGAGCTTCTTCATCTCTTCGAAAAGCCTTTCCATGTCCATCCTTTCGTAAGCATTTTTCATCCTTTCAATTGAAGCTCGAACTTCTTTTTCTGAAAAGTCCTTCTCAGAAAGCACTTTGAAGATCTTAGGATGAGGAGTGGGTTCTTTCTTTTCATAAGGGTAGGTGAGTTCTTCGTAAATCTTTTCTCCTGGTCTAGAGCCTGTGAATACAATTTTTACATCTTGATGAGGAATGAATCCGGAAAGCATGATCATCGTTTCCGCGAGTTTGACGATTGGAATCTGCTCTCCCATATCGAGTATGAACAGGTCTTTTCCCGACGAATAGAGTAAAGATTGGAGGATGAGAGAAACCGCTTCTGGAATGGACATGAAGTAACGTTTCATTCTCGGATCTGTTACAGTTACAGGACCACCTTTTTCTATTTGACGCTTGAATTTCTCCACCACACTACCGCGGCTTCCAAGTACATTTCCGAATCTGACTATAGAGAATCTTGTTCTGGTGTTGTTTTGTGATAGGATGTATAGTTCCGAAATTCTTTTCGTGAGTCCCATTACCGAGGAAGGATTCACTGCCTTGTCCGTAGAGATGAAAACGAAGTGCTTCACACCCGTCTTTTTTGAAAGTTCTATGAGATTTATCGTTCCAAGAGTGTTTACTCGGAAAGCCTCTAAAGGATTTTCTTCCATCAGATGAACGTGTTTGTGAGCCGCTGCGTGGAATACAATCTCGGGAGTCAGCTTAGACAACCAATATTCTAAGATTTTTCTTTCAGCAACATCCGCTATTATCCTTTTTCTTTTCAGATTGGGAAAGTTTTCGTTGAGGAACTCGTCTATAAGGTAAATGCTGTTTTCACCGTGTCCTAAAAGAATTATCTCTTCTGGATCGATCTTTGCTATTTGTTTGCAGAGTTCGAATCCTATACTTCCACCGGCTCCGGTGACCAGAACTCTTTTTCCTTTCAAGAAATTTTCTATCTCACGGATATTGACTTTCACTTCCTCTCTTCCTAAGAGATCTTCTATCGAGATTTCTTTCAAGTGTGAAAGCTTTACTTTTTCCTCCATAAGTTCTCTTATGCTCGGTAACGTTTTCACTTTTACTCTTTTCAGGTCTATTTTTTCCAAAATACGCTCCATCTGTTGCTTGGTTGCAGAAGGAATGGCCACAATTACTTCGTCTATGACGAATTGTTCTACCAGATCCATGATTCTGTCTACAGGTCCGAAAACAGGGATTCCTCTCACCCTTCTCCCGATTTTTCTCGGAGAGTCATCTACGAAGGCAATCACTTTTCCGAGGTGTGGATGTTTCTCAAACTCTTCTAATATAGATACCCCGGCGTCACCTGCTCCAATGATCAATATCCTCTTTTCACCGGTTTTTTTCTTCCTTCTGTTCAAAATCAACCATTGCCATGTTATTCTGCTCAGGACGATAAGAACCATTGAACCTAAGAAGGTAGCAAACCCCACCGAACGTGGAAGGATGATACTCCGATAGAAATAGAAAAAGACGAGATTTGCAATGTATGAGGCGACACTTCCCCTTATGAGAAGGAGGAAATCTCTAGCATTCGCGTATTCCCACACAACAGAATAATTTCTGTTCAAGATATAGATGACAGAGGCAATGAGAGTGTACACGAGAATTGATTCGTTGTAACGACTCATTTCCTGGAAATCAAAACCAAACCTTGCGAAAAGAGCGATCACACCAGAAAAGAGAGTCAAACCAACATCCAAAAGAAACAACACGAATTTCCTCGCATTCACCATCTCGTAACCGCCTTTCTTCCATCTTCGGGTACGATTTTATATTTGTATAGTGTCTCTCGAACGTCTTCTGTGACATAGATCCTGACGATCTGTATCATGTTACTCACCATGAGCTTATAAGCAGGGTATTTTTTCACGTAATCGTCTACAGTGATCACTTCGTCAATTTTTGGATCGTAAAGAAAGACGTTGTTTTGTAGGAATTCATCCGGATGGAAGATCGTGAGCTTGTAAGGTGTGTCTATTCTGAAATAATCTTCTCTTCTTTCACGGATGTCCTCGAGTATCTTTCTATCCGTTTCTTCGATTTCTTCGTCTTTCTTCAAAAGGTTTTCTATGTTTTCCACCATCTTGTCTATGATACTCTTTGCAGCTGAGAGGCTCAACTCAGATGGATCAAAACCCTCCGTTGAGAACGGACGTTCGACTACCATTTTCCAAAGATTTCGAGTTTTAAAGCGTTCTATGAGTTTTTTGGTCTCAGCGTCTCCTTTCAATTCCAGTTCTTTGAGAATGGAATAATCCGTCAACTCCAAAAATTCGTCCAAATTTTCCAAACGTTCTTTCAAATTCAAAATCTCACAGGCGCGTGAGAGAATCTCTTGAATCATGAGATCTGCTGCTCTTGATGTCTTGTGGAAGTATACGTTTTTGTACATCATGAAACGGCTAAAAAGTATGGAGTAGATGTTGTCGATGACTTTTACGTGATAACACAGGATCTCCTTTCCTTCTTTCATTTTAACGAGCGAGTTTCTTAAAACTCTGTCCACGTTCATAGGAGTGAAATGTCCTACACCACTGTGATAAGAGTCTCTCAGTAGAAAATCGAGTCTGTCTGCACCGAGGGGACCCTGAATGATGTTGAAATCTACGCTCCCTGTTCCCTCACCGTTGAACACGTCCACTATTTCTCTTGCCAACTTTTCAAACGCATCTTCCACGGAGAGATCTCCAAAAGTTTCTCTGATGTCCTCTTCTACTGCTTGTTTCAATCGCGAATTGTAAGAGCTGAAAACCCTTATCATTTCTTCTGGAAGCTTTTCGAAAACGATTTTGTTTCTGAATTCATCATGGCCATCTTCATAACCGTACTTTTTGAAAACCACATCGTCGAATTGATGGCTGAAAGGACCGTGTCCTACATCATGCAAGAGGGCAGCCAAACGAACGAGTCTGATTCTATGTGGATCGGTGAACAGATTCCTGGCATATATTCCAGCGATGTGCATGGCTCCGAGAGAATGGGCGAATCGAGTGTGGGTAGCTCCTGGGTATACGATCGTTGCTCCTGCAAGTTGGGAAAGAAACCTCAATCTCTGAACTATCTTTGTATCAGTAACGAGTATTTCCAGAGGATACAGGTATATCTCCGAATGAATGGGATCTCTCGAAACTTTTTTCAACATATCCCCATCACCTCTCAAGTTAAATTGTATCACTCATAAGGTATGGTAAAATTATTAAAAAAAGAAAAGGAGATCACGGAGGATGAAAAAGTGGGAACTCTCACAACCCAATGAAGGAGCTGTGAAGAGGATTTCACAGCATTTTGGTCTCACCGAAATAGCGGCCAGAATACTGGTGAATCGCGGAATCGATACTGAAGAAGCTGTTGAATCCTTTCTGTTTATAGACGAGTCGCATCAGCATGATCCCTTCCTTTTCAAGGACATGGAAAAAGCTGTGGAAATCTTGCTCAAGGCTCGTGCAGAAAAATCTCGTGTGTTGATTCATGGTGACTACGATGTAGACGGAATAACATCCGCAGCGATATTGAAAGAGTTTCTTGAAGAGAACGGTTGGTTGGTTGATGTTTACATTCCGCACCGTATAGAAGAGGGATACGGTGTCCAACCAGAAAACATTACCGCTTTTAGAGAAGAAAATGTATCTTATTTGGTAACCGTCGATTGTGGTATCACTGCTTTCGAGTCCATCGCCCTTGCAAAGGATCTTGGTATGAAAGTGATCGTAACAGATCACCACGAAGTGAACAACGAGGTACCCCCAGCCGACGCTGTGGTGAACCCAAAAGTGCCTGGGGAAAAATATCCTTTCAGAGATCTGGCTGGTGTAGGAGTAACTTACAAACTCGTCCAAGCTCTCGCCCGAGTTATAAAGTACTCCGGAGTAGAAAAATTTCTAGAATTAGTGGCTCTGGGAACTGTGGCAGACATGGTTTCCCTGCTGGATGAGAACAGGTATTTCGTGAAAAAAGGCATAGAACTGTTGAAAGAGACGAGACGAATCGGATTGAGAAAGCTCCTTGAAAGGCTCGGTTTGAAAGGGTTGACATCCCATGATATTAGTTACAAAGTGGCTCCTCGGCTTAATGCTGCAGGCCGGATGGGAAGTGCGATAGATGCTTTCAAGTTGTTGACGATGACCGATCCGATAAGGGCAAATGATGTTGTGGATAGATTAATGGAATTGAACAACATTCGGAGAAAAACTGAAAGAGAGATATACAGGGAAGCTGTTGAAATCATCGAGGCAAATGACCTTTGGAAGGAGCCTATCATAGTGGTCGCAAAAGAAAATTGGCATCTTGGAGTTATAGGTATCGTAGCGGCAAAACTGGCAAATCGATATGAAAAACCTGTTGCAGTGGTCTCTTTAAGTGATGAATTTGCAAAAGGATCCATTAGGAGCTACAACGGTTACGATATAATGAGCGTTTTTTCCGATCAGACGTTGGAGATATTCGATGAAATAGGAGGACACGCTTCTGCGGCAGGATTCACTCTCAGGAGAGAGCAACTTAATGTTTTCAGAGAACACGTGAAAAACCTCGTTTTAGAGGAAAGGGAAGAAAAAGTTATAGTTGATGCGGAAATTAAAATTGAGGATATAAACGGGCAGTTTGTCAATGACATAGGACGTCTCATGCCTTTTGGCCAAGGCAATCCAGAGCCTGTTCTTCTCTTCAGTGACTTGATCATAGAAAAGATACACTTTTTCGGTGAAGAGAACAGCAACGTCATCCTTCACTTGAGAAATGGAGAAAAAAAACTGGAGATTGTTGGTTACGGTTTTAAAAATCTAGCGGATAGTTTCTCTACCCTCCCTGTCTGTCCAACGAAGGGCAATGTCGTTGTCAATGTGAGACCCATGGGAGGTAGTCTACACTATTACCTTGTATCTTTGGAAGTGAAACCGAGCTTCCACGTGAAAAATAAAGCAGTAGAAAACATTCTGAGAGGATCCCGAAAAAGGACGGTTGTGAAGGTTCCTTATCCTTCCAAGACTAAATTTCTACTTTCTGTCAAAGAGGAAGTCGGTGGAAGGCTCGCTGTTGTTTCGTTAACAAATGCAGCAGCACAGAACGTATCTGGTTGTTTAACTAGATACAGTACCACAAAGTTACCAGGATTCGTGAATTCCACACTTTCAAAGAACAGAGAAAGCGAAATAGTAGTCTTAACCCTGATGGGGTTCTTGAAGCATCTTCCATTGGATGATTTCAATTTGTTCGTTATTAGTGAATTTCAAGATTTTGTGTCTTTCGCCCGCAACGAACAGGTTCAGAGGTTTTTGGATATTGTGGAAAGATATCCCGAAAAATTTGTCCTGATATCTTCGATGAATACTCTGGAATTGGAAACGTTTTTAAAAGGGACAGGATACGAAGCTTTAGAATTCAGAACCGACGAATTGGAAGAATTTTTCATTTCGGATCAACGTGGTTCTTTTTCTCTTGAGTCTTTGAAAGAATACAGTGGTTTCTCCGTCGTTGTTTCTGAAAAAAAATTAGTGCCGGTGGTTTACTCAAAGCTCGGTAGGAATGTCCTCGTATATTACGGGGGAATGGATTTGGAAAAAAAGATGAAAGTGATAGGTATGATAGAAAACGGTTCCGTTCAAAAGGCAATTCTCACAAGCAACTCTGACGGTCTGCCAACTTACATTAAAGGTGACATATTTTTCTATGATTTCCCTCTCAGTATTTACGAGGTGATCGATCTGCTTAGAAAAGGTGCTGTTATCAACCTTTGTTACTCTAATCAGAGTATAGAAAAACGTAGAGATGAACTGTCAAAGCTTTTTCCCAGTCGAGATAAATTGATGGAAATTATTCTGAGTGTGAAAAACATAAAAGAGTTGGAAGAATTTTTGGAAAATTCTGGGATAAAAGGACGTGTTTTGAAGGGAATTTACGAAAAGCTTCTCGAAGACATGGGATTGGATCTTAAGACGTGGAGCTATAAAGGATCGGATAACGTACCGTGGAGGGTAATAGAAGGTGAAATTGAAAAGACAATGTTCGAAAATACTGTTCGCATTCTTACAAAAGACTTGAAAGAGCTGTTTTCTTTCTTTAAGAGTAAGGTGGTAAGGTGATAGTTGCTGTAGATTACGGAGAAAAAAAGTGTGGAGTGGCTTATGGTCAGTTTCTTCCGAGGGAAAGTGTTGTGGTTCCGACAGGTCGGCTTAAAGATTTTATAAAAAAGCTGCGCCCAGAAAAAATTGCTTTCGGATTGCCTTTATCAATGAGTGGACGGTATTCGCAGCAGACTTTCAAAACGATCCAGGTTGCTATTAAATTCTCCAAGGAGTATGAAACGTATTTATGCGATGAAAGGTTGACCACCAAGATTGCCACTAAGATCTCGAAGAGGGACGACGCAGTGAGTGCGGCTCTCATATTTCAATTGTTCGTGGAGAATCCTCTCAGTTGTGTAAAGGTTGAAGATAGAAGAGAGAAGGTAGATATAACTGTTGGCAACGCAGTTTATGAAAGAGTTCTTCTTTATGAGTTTCCTGATCCTTCTTTGAGGATAGAGGCGAAAGAAATTTATGTAGTGACTCGAGATCCTGTATTGGCTTATTTCTACTATGAAAAAGGATACTTCGTTGAGAGAAGTATTCCCAATAAGAAGTATGATCTAGTTCTTTCAGGGAAAAACTGTGGTGAATTGGTGAATTATACAACTGAAAGAGGAAAACTGGTGTGCCTGTAGCTCAACGGATAGAGCGCTGGACTCCGGATCCAGAGGTTGCGGGTTCGAGTCCCGCCAGGCACACCAGATTTTTTTAGGAGAATCCTTTCGAAACAAAGAATAATCAAGACGAGGAGGTTTTAGAATGCCGAAAGGAGACATCGGTATAGACTTAGGTACGGCCTCCATAATTGTCTACAAAAGAGGAGAAGGAATAGTCCTGCATGAACCATCTGTCGTTGCAATTTCGGAGAAAACGGGTGAGATAGTCGCGATAGGAGAGGAAGCAAAGAAAATGCTCGGTAAAACTCCGGAGGGTTTGAAGGCAATAAGGCCCATGAAAGATGGTGTTATAGCTGATTACAAGACAATAGAAGCGATCATAAGGACATTTTTGAAACGCATAGTAGGTAGGTTCAGCTTTGTGAAACCTTCTCTCATTATAGGCGTTCCAACGAAAATTACCGAAGTGGAAAAAAGAGCAGTTTTTGAAGCAGGACTCAACGCTGGGGCGAAAAGAGTGCACATAGTTTCCGAACCTATAGCGGCTGCAATTGGTGCGGGAATAGATGTCATGGCTTCTGAAGGTAACATGGTGGTTGACATAGGTGGAGGAACCACGGATATAGCAGTGATAAGTCTCGGTGGAATTGTTGTGGGAGAATCTGTGAGAATGGCTGGAGATGCCATGGACGAAGCCATCGTAAAATTCATCAGGAAAAAATACGGTCTTATCATAGGCGAATCCACAGCGGAAGAAATAAAGAAGAGAATAGGAAAAACACATCCTTCTTTCGAAGATTATGAGATAGAGATAAAAGGGAGAGACGTGGTAACGGGGCTCCCAAGAACAGACCGAGTGAGCTCAGAAGATGTAAGAGAGGCTATAGAACCCATTATTGATTCTCTTCTGACAAAGATAAAAAATGTTTTAGAAAAAACTCCCCCAGAACTTTCGGCGGACATTATAAACAACGGAATACACCTCACAGGTGGTGGAGCTCTTCTCAGAGGATTGGATAGAACCATTTACGATGAAATACATGTTAAGACGATAGTTGCGGAAGATCCCATAACCTGTGTTGCCAGGGGAACAGGACTTCTTCTGGAAGACGAAAAATTGCTGAAAACTGTCTGTGAAACTTTCTCGAGGTGATGTGTGTGACGAGGGGAATTTACAACGCTGCGATGGGAATGTTGATAGACATGGCTAAACTCAACAGAATAGCCAACGACCTAGCGAATGTGGATACCGCGGGTTACAAACAGGATAGGGAGGCTTTTAGGGCCTATTTGAGAAAAGAAGTGGTCAGATTGGAACCTAATCCTAAAAAAGGAATGGTTGAAAAGATTCCCATAGGCCCATTGGAGCACGCGGTTGTTCTGGACGAGGTGAGGGTGGATCTTTCACAAGGGGTGATGGAAGAGACGAGGTTACCTTACCACTTAGCAATAGATGGTGAGGGGTTTTTCAGAGTGGAATTCAATGGGAAGGAATACTTCACCAGAAATGGTGAGTTTGCAGTGAACGGTGAAGGATACATTGTGACGAACTTCGGTGGGTACCTTCTCGATGAAAACGGAGAGAGAATCAAGTATTTCGATGGTTTCACAGTTGATGAAAGCGGATATGTGAAAGATGAAAATGGGAATGTTATAACCAAAATAGGTGTTTACAATATCGAAAACCCTCAAAAATTCGGCAATACACTCTTTACAGGAGAGAATCCTATCCTCTCAGAAAACTTTAGGATTTTTCAAGGCTACGTAGAAAAATCAAATGTGAATGCGTTGAAGGCAATGGTGGACATGATTTCTGCGATGAGACACTACGAATTATCACAGAGAGCCCTTCTTGTCAACGATGAGTTGAACGGAAAACTCATAAACTCCTTGGCTAATCTGAAATGATTCGGAGGTGTTTTCATCATGATGATCTCTCTCTACTCTGCAGCAACGGGAATGTCTGCTCAGCAATTCAAGCTCGATACCATTGCCAACAATCTCGCAAACGTTGATACCACAGGTTACAAAAAAGTCAGAGCGGAATTTCAAGATCTTCTCTATCAGTATGTGAAGAACGCAGGGACTCCTACGGCGGCCACTTCTTCTCTACCGACAGGTTTATACGTTGGACACGGTGTTAGAACAGCCGCAACCACTAGAATATTCACTCTCGGTAATTTCGAGCAGACGGGGAACGCTTTGGACCTCGCCATAGCTGGTGATGGTTTCTTCCAGATACAGCTTCAGGATGGGAGAGTTGCCTACACGAGGGATGGAAGTTTTAAGGTGGATAGTGAAGGAAAAATCGTTACTTCTAATGGCCTTCTTCTGGTACCGGAAATCACCATTCCGGAGAACGCTGTTTCGATAAATGTTTCTCCAGATGGAATCGTGTCCGCGGAGCTTCAGGATGGAACCATACAGGAGCTTGGAACGATCACACTCGTAAGATTTGTGAATCCTTCTGGGTTGAAGGCAATAGGTGACAATCTCTTCATTGCCACGCCTGCATCTGGAGACCCCATTGAAGGAGTACCGAATCAAGATGGATTTGGTTCTATAAAGCAAGGTTTTTTGGAAAAATCCAACGTTGATGTGGTTAGAGAAATGGTAGATATGATAACTGCTCAGAGGGCGTACGAATTCAATTCCAGGGTTATTCAAACTGCTGACGAAATGTTGCGAACTGCTACCAATGTGAAGAGATGATGAGTTATGAAAGTGTGTTTTATAATCCTGCTCTTAATATTCTCCTCCTTCCTCCTTTCTGAAACTTTAACGCTTGTAGAAACACTCCTGGCTTCGCCAGGAGTTCTTTCCTTAGATGAGATCACGTTGGAAAAATCAAATTCAGAAAAAGGTTTGATGATACTTTTACCTGGCTTCACTTATCTTGTGTCTCAAGACTTCCTCAAAACAAAATTTCCCGATTGCGAATTCACCGGTCCAGAGCAGGTAAAGATTGTGGTGAGCGGCCCTGAAGAACTCGAGGAGAGAGTTTTCAATGAAATAGAGAAGAAGGTGGGGATGAAAGATTTTGAAGCGTTCGTTGTGAAAACTTTCGGGAAATTTCCGAAGACGTTTAAGATTTCCACTGTGAGAGTTACTAGAATTTCAAGGAATCTTTTCAGTGTTTTTTTACGATTTCCAGATTCTTACGTGACTCTGAACATGGTTCTTCAGAAAGAAAGGAATGTCGTTGTTTTGAAAAGAAATATAAATGTGGGAGACGTTATAAAGGAAGAATTCGTTGCTTTGGAGAAAAGAAACGTTTTCGAACTCTACGATGAACCATTCTACGATGTTTCAGATGTGGTGGGAAAAGTGTCAAAAAGATATCTAAGAGAAGGAACTGTTCTCACTAAGAAGATGTTGAAAGATCCACCAGAGGTTGTGAGAGGACAAATTGTACCCGCTTACGTAGCTTTGGGAGGTATAAAAGTATCGACCTTTGTAGAAGTTTTAGAAAATGGTTATTTGGGTGAAACGATCAGAGCAATGAATGTAGAAAGTAGAAAATACGTTTACGGCAAAGTAGAAAGAGGACCAGTCTTGAGGATACTTCTGGAGGTGGCAGAATGAAAGAAAAAATGACCAGTTTAATTTTCATCATGGTATCGGTTGTTATTTTCTCGTTCTCCATATGGAATTCCGCAGGTGAATCGGAGTACAAAAATTTGCTTTCGATTCGGAAAGCTTCCAAAGTGGGAGATATTGTTACCATAGTAATTTACGAGAAAAACAACATGTCTTCGGAAAGGGAGAGTTTGGAGATACAAAAAACTATTTTGAGTATTTTGGGAAACGTGGTGAGAGCAGCTACTAACTTCAATCTCAACAATTTCATTCCTATAAACAACAATCCATCTCCTCAGACCACGCGCGGTGGTGAGATGAAATCGGCAGTGGTGGCCAAGATATCCGCAGTTGTTGTAGATGTAGATCCGTACGGAAACCTTGTGATAGAGGGCCGAAAGACCATAAAAGTAGATAAGGATTTTCAGGAGATCATAATAAAGGGAAAAGTGAGGCCGGACGACATAGAGATAGGAAACAAGGTGGATTCTTCCAAACTCGCCGATTCGGAAATATGGGTGAACGGGAAACTTGTTTTCAGCGAAGAGCCTGGGAAAGAAAGCTTTTTTGACAAAGTTCTTTCATTCCTGGCAGGATTGTTCACGTGAGGTGATGAACCGTGAGGAAAATAACTTCACTGCTTCTGATAATTCTAGTTTTAGGATCTATTTTTTCTGTTACAACGCGAATAAAAGATATAGCTTTCTTCAGAGGTGCACGTGACAATCAGTTGTTTGGCATAGGTCTCGTTGTGGGTCTCAACGGGACTGGTGATTCTGGGAATGTGAGTTCACCGCTCCTTCTGGAAATGATGAAGAAATTTGGTGTCCAAGTGCCGGAGGAAGATTTGAAATCTAAAAACACTGCTCTTGTGATGGTACTCGCCGATATTCCGCCTTTCGCAAAAGAGGGAATGAGAATTGATTGTGTTGTGGCCTCTATAGCTGATGCCAAATCTTTAGAAGGAGGGTATCTCATTCAAACGCCCCTTTACGGTGCTGACGGTAAAGTTTACGCTGTGGCTCAAGGATCAGTGAGTCTCGGTGGTGAGGATGTGAAGCTTTCTGCGAATCTTCAAAAGAGATACAAAGTCGTTGGTTATCTTCCAGGGGGAGCTATCGTTGAAAGAGACATTCCTTCTGATATGCTAGAAGGAGACACCGTGACGATTCTCCTGAAACAACCGGATATTACCACTGCTGCGAGAGTTGAGAAGGCAATAAACGAGAAATTCGAAATGGACCTGGCGAAGGCGGTCGATCCTTCTGCAATTAAATTGACCATTCCGAGTGCATTCCAAAACGATCTGATCACGTTTCTTTCCTTGGTTGAAAGTATAGAGGTTCAGTTTGATCTCCCTGCGAGGATTGTGGTGAACGAAAGGACAGGAACTGTTCTTTTTGGTGGAGATGTGAAGATTGCGGATTTTGTGATTTCCTATGGCAATTTCACCATAAGTGTATCTTCGGGTAAGATAGGTGACAAAGATGCCACAGTTGCCAATCTTGTTAACGCTTTGAAAGCGGCCGGTGCCACGCCACAAGACATCATTGCTATTCTTCAGGTGTTGTATGAATCTGGATATATTACGGGAGAACTCATCATCATGTGAGGTGAGAAAGTGTTTGTATCAGGGATACTTTCAAATATAAAAAGTCTTCGGGATGCCAGTGTAGAATTCGTTGGTGATCTTTTTTACAAAATTTTCAAGGAAATGTATGAATCTATCCCAAAGTACGATTTGATCCCAGAAACAACGGCAGAGAAGTGGTTCAGAGAAATGCTTTTGCGAGAGTACTCAAAGCATGCTGCAGAGCAGAGTCAATTGACGGACCTGGTGTTGAAAAGTTTGGGAGAAAAAGTGTTCTCTAACTTTCCTCAAAGGGAGTAAGCTTCTTTATGGAAAATCAAACGGAACAAGAATGGAATTCCCCTTCTGAAAATCAACCTTGGAGAGGTGTACACAGAGTAATACGCTTTGATAAAAAGTTTTCGAAGTTCTTTTTGTGAGAAGCTCGGATGTTTGAATACCAAGTGTGTTCCGTCGTATCTCCTCCAGTCTTTTTCCAGAATCTTGCGTTTCAACTTTTCGAACAAAGCCGTTCCAGGATAAGGTGTGAGAATGGAGAATTGAACGATAGAGGCCTTCAATTTTTTGGCAAATTTTATAGTCTTTTCTATCGTTTCTTTTGTCTCTCTCAACGCACCTATCACGAAACTTGCGAAAATGTCTATTTTGTACTTCTTCAAAATCTTTACGACTTCGAAAGCGATCTCGGATTTCATATCTTTTCCGTATTCTTCAAGCACTTCATTACTAGCACTTTCGAAACCTATGAAGAGCATCTTGCAACCTGCCTTCGCCATCGCCTCAACCATATCTTCTTTCTCTAAAAGTTCATCCGCTCTCGAAAAAGCCCACCATTTGAATCCGAGATTCCTCTCGATCATCGTTTCGCAGAGCCTCATTACTCTTTTTGGATTTATCGTGAAGTTGTCATCAAAGAAGATAACAGAACCGTACCCCATTCTTTTCAGCAGTTCAAGTTCTTCTATAACGTTTTCAATACTCCTCCACCTGATCTTTCTTCCCATGAATTGAGATGCACTACAGAATTCACAATTGAAAGGGCATCCCCTCGATGTTATGAGACTTGTAGCTTTTCTGCCAGCGAATTTCGTTCTGTAAAGGTTCACTTTGCTTCTATCGGGAAAGGAGATCTCATCTAAATTCTCTATAAAGGAAGGTGAGTGGGCTATGACTTCACCATCCTTTAGATAAGCAACGCCAGGTAAAAAAATGTTTCTTTCTCTTGCTTTCAAAACCTCCAAAAGCGATGGGAGAGTCTTTTCTCCTTCTCCCAGTATGACGTAATCGCATATTTCTTCTCGCAAGATTTCCTTATGGAAAGCTGTAGCATGAGGTCCTCCTATTATCACCGTTACACCTTGAGATTTTGCTCTCTTTGCTATTTCCTTCGCAATCGGGAAACGAACGGTATCAGTGGAAATTCCTATCACGTCGTATTCTCTGAAGTTAAAAGTTTTCCACAGTAATTTTTCGACGTTCATGTCAATCAGTTCTACTTTGTGTCCTTTTTGTTTCAATGAGGAGCTTATGTACATGAGACCAAGAGGAGGATAAACCGCCCCGAGCCTATAGTAGTAACCGCCACTATAGGGATTGACAAGAAGGATCTTCATATGATCACCCCTGAGTGTATTCTACACCTAAAGCAAAAAGAGGGGCACTGCCCCTCTTTCTGTCATCTCGTAGCATGTGGTTTTGTTTGCTTACTCAGTTTCAATTGCAATCTCGTTGAAAGTCCAACCGAATTTTGCTGCGGTGGTGTTGGGGTCGCCAAACTCCGTTCCTATTTCCCAGACGTTGAAGAACATTTCACCGAAATTCTGAACACGAGTGGAATATAAACTCAAGATCTTTTCTGCTTTTTGTACGAAATCCTTAACGTTGATCTTCACTCTACCCTCCTGAAGAGGTGAGTGTATCCTAAAGGCAATGTAATCCCAACCCCATGGGGCGAAATACACATCCCAAGTTGTTTGAGTTGGTACACCGTTTATTTCCACAGTTGTTGTGAATTCACCTACTTTGTTGCCGCCGGGCATCAATATGTTATTGTAGAACCAAACCATGATTTCCACATCTCCAGAGGAGACAGAGGTTTGATCTGGCTGACGCGTGATCCAAGTTTCCATGGCCAGGTTTATCGGTAGGTTGTTTTCATACCAGATGGAATAACCGAGTGTCACGTAAAAATCGGGTAGGTCTTTTACCTTAATAGGGAGAAAATCTACTCCGCTGCTGTGGGCTGCCCAAGGTTTATAACCGTAATAAACTTCTGGGTATCCATGTACCCAACTACTCGGGTTTCTAAGCACTATGTTGGAGATATCAGCGTAGAATTCAACTTTTTCCCCGTCAAATTTCAGCCATGTTTCACCTTCGTAAGATTGAATGTTCCAAAAGTTCAGCTCCATTGTGAGTGGAAGGTTGTTGAAAGCGATATCCGCTGAACCGACGCTTGTAAGGACCACTTCAACTGGGAATAGAAAAGTTGAAACCACCAGCATTAAAAATATACCCCACTTCATGGTCTCACCTCCAAAAAGAAATCTTTGAACATCCAATTGAATCGAGCTTCTTTTGAATCAGGACCACCGAATTCCGTTCCAATTTCCCAAACTGTGAAGTAGAGCTCATCGAAGTTTCTTACACGTGAAGATTCAGACAGAACTTCTTTAGCAGCTTCTAGAAATGGTTTCAAATCGAAGGTAATTTTTCCGTTTTTCACCGGATTCTCCAGTCGAAAGGCCAAGTAGTCCCATTCCCATTCCGCATGCCAGAGTTCCCAATTTTGTGTTTTCTTCTCACCGTTTAAGATGTAAGGGATTTGAATTGTTCGGATCATCTTACCACCGGGGGTGAGATTGTTCGAATAAAACCAAATCATAATCTCAACGTCTCCTATGGATGCTCCGGTTTGATATTCTTCTTTCGTAAGCCACGTTTCTGGTGCGAAATTCAAAGGAAGATTTGTGGAATGATCTATTTCAAAGGCGATAGTTGTTACAAGAGAATTCACAGACTTTACTTTCGCGGGAAGAATGGTACCCTCTGCACTATGTTTTTCCCAGGGTTTGTAACCGTAGTAAAATTCTGGATAGCCGAGAATGAAGCGCTCAGGTTTCAAAGCTGAAAGATTGTGAAGATCCGCGTTAAAAGAGAGTGTCGCACCGTCAAATTTCATGGAAGCATTTCCTTCATAATGCTTCACATTCCACAGATTCAACTCCATTGAGAGAGGTATCCCGTTCCAAATAAAATCCCTTGTTCCCGGTTTTCTCAGTTCTATCATTCAATTCACCTCCAAAAAACAGTATATTATGAAAACATTTACAATCAAATTCTCGTTTTTTTCATTTATCCAGAATTGGGACTGAATATTGAAGAATATTTCTTGGAAACTTCGATGTGTTATTCAAGGGGTTGAAATCTTTAATAGATGTGATAAAATTACAAAACGGCGGGGCGTAGCGCAGGTGGCTAGCGCGCTTGCATGGGGCGCAAGAGGTCGCTGGTTCAAGTCCAGTCGCCCCGACCAATGCCCTCGGGCTTGCCGAGGGCATTTCTTATTTATCGTATCTTTTCAGGAAAGCAAATATCTCTGCTATAACTAAATACATCTCTTCGGGTATCTCCGAAAAAAGCTCCAATCTCATCAGATCGTCTATCAAATCCGGCCTTTCTTCTATAGGAATTCCATATTTTTGTGCCATCTTTATGATTCTTTCTGCAATCTCCCCGACTCCTTTTGCAACAACCTCTGGTGCTCTCATTCGAGAGGGGTCGTACCTCAGTGCTATAGCTTTTTTTATATCATCCATACGCATTGAATCCCTCCCAGATCATGGGATCTTTCCTAGAGAAGAAAATTTGTGTGTTCAGACCGAGCCTCTCCAAATTCTTTTGCAGTTCTTCACCGTGCTTTTGCAGTTCTTCGGAATGTCTCTCTGCGTAAAATTTTATGGAGAGGTTTCTGCCATCTAAAAGAACGTCTGCGACAACTTTGCCGAATTTGAAGGTATTCACCACAACTACGATCCTGTTTTCTTTCTTTTCCCACCACATTTCTGATACGCCGAGTGACGGTAACGAAAGAAACTTAACATTTTCATCCAAAAGATTGTTCAGTAGAAAAACAGCGTCCGGTATATTAGGCATCGGCAATCGGTTTGGTTTGGGGAGTATCTCTTTGTCAGGTAATTCAAACTCTAACATTTCTTTTCCTTTCCATATCAGGAACCACGTAGAATTCCTTTTTTCAACGGTAACTTTATCTTTCAAGAAATCTTCTAAAAAGAGAAAACTTGGATTTTCTTTTACATGAAAAGACAATTTTGGAAGTTTCCTTTTTTTAAAAACGATCAGGATGATTTTTCTCTGAAGTGGAATGATCATGTAACTCTCTCCCACGATACCCTTTTTCATCGCGGGAAAATCAATTTGATAGACGTCGTGTTCTTCAGTGTGTATATCGGGCCTTCTCATTGATATCATTCTTTCTACATCGACATCGACCGGTGAATCTTTTTCGCTTTGAAAATTTTCCTTGACGAATTCGATGAATATCTGAAAAGAAAATTTTTTAGGAAACTCCGTCCATTTTGCCTCTAGAGCTTTCGGAAAGAAGCTTGATAAGGATTTTTTGTCTTCATCAGACATTTCCAAAAAACGTCGAACCACGAGATGTTTCACAAGCATTTTCAGGAAGTGTACGTAGCTTTTTTCAAATCCCCGAGAAATTTCATTGAGAAAACTGAGAAGCCCTGGGGTCTTGAAAATTTTCAAGGCGAGATCTTCACCGAAATGGGCGATCAGTTTTGCTTTTAACTCTTTCCCCGTTAAAATTCTGTTGTTCCACACTCTAACACTTTCTCCCACTTTTGGTGGTTTTCCATTTATTTCTAAAATAAGAACGTTGTGTTTTTTTGAGAGTACTACAACATTGTTGTACCTTCCTATAACTTTCCAGACGTCCATTCGCTCCCCCTCCAAATACGATTATCGACATTTCAATTGAAACTGTGAGAACAATTTGTGTTATCAGAAAGAGTTGCTAAAATAATTTATATATAACGAGTTTTCAAGTACGGGAGTGTTAAAAATGGCAGGTAAGACTTTTGACCTTCCTTTCTATCGAAACACATTTTTCGGTAACGTAGTGGCGTTAGTGTACTCCACTTTTATCTATTCTTCCCCTTGGTTGTTTCCTTTTATTTTTGTGTTATGGTCGTACAGGAAGATATCTATTCCTCCTTCGGCTCTCGGTGTTTTAACTTATTCCTTCATATTCTCTGCTATACTCTCCGGAAGTGTTTTGTATGCGATTCTTAGAACGCTTTCGGACTTCGTGTATTCCAGAAAAGTTGAAGAAATCTACAAAAATTATTCAGGATCTTTTCTTCTGGCATTTGTTGTATCGTTGATGATTGGTTTGATTCTGTTCAGAGGGTATCCATATAGGAACGTGGCAGTCTATCTCTTTGTGATTCTAACACTGATGCAGCTCTCCCTTCAATTTGCTGGCATAATAGAAAGGAATTTTTTCATCATCTTGTCGTTCATCCTCGGTTTTCTCCCCGCTGTGATCTTTGTAGAGACACATCAGGGTAAATTGAATGAAGGAGAATTTCTCATAATCTTCTCACTTGCAATAAGTTTGGTAGTGTTTTTGATAAATCTCATAATATCTGTGTATTTTAGGACGACGAACAGAATGAGTTTCGATTTTATGAAATTGATCAAGAGATATCCAATGTTGTTCTTTATGGGTTTTTTCTATTACTTGTCCTATTGGACGGATAACATGGTTGCATGGTGGGCGATGGGCGAAGAAGTGACACCTCACGTAGTGATCTATCCAGAGTACGATTTCCCTTTCTTCTCAGCATTGTTGTTTTTCGTCCTTCCAATGGTTCTACTCAGCGTAAGTGTTGAAACACGATTTTTGAGAAATTATCTTGCCTTTCTCTCCGCGATAAAGAACAACAAACCTTTGGAATATGTGAAGATAAAACTGAAAGACACTCAGCGTGCGATGGAAGGTGTTTTTACAAGATTGTTGACGATGAACGCATTGATTTTGATCGTTGGTCTTTTGTCGAGTGATTTTATAGGAAAATGGTTGAAGTTTTCCGAAAGATCAGTGAATATTTTCAGAATGGCACTTTTCGGTGGTTTTTTCAACTCTCTGTTCATGTTTTTCCTTATAATGTGCCTTCATTTTGAAGAGTACATGCTGGTTTTTGAAGCATCTGTTGTTGTTTTTGTATCGAACCTTTTGCTCTCTATTTTTACAATCAGAGAAGTTCCGGGACTGAGTTTCTTCCTTTCTTTTCTTTTCGGAGTTGTCTTTTTTGTGCTTAGATTCAACACGAAAAATGTTATTTTCAAGATCTACACTAAACAATCGTGGAAATTAGAGAAAGTAGAGAAACTTCATTGGAAACCGAGGAGGTAATGAACGTATGAGAAAGTTCGTTCGAGTTCTGGAAATAATAGGCACTTATCTTGGTATCTTCCTATTGATCCATCTTCTTCCTGAAAACGATCAAGACATCTTCACCGCCTTTTTCTACGTTCCTTTGTTCGTTATATCCGTTAGATACGATATACTTTACCACATACTCAACATGCTTCTTTACACAATCTTTGCGATAATTCTAGCTGAAAGTGAAATCTCTTTTGGTGCGTACACATCACACGTTGTCATCTTGAGTACCTCCTTTGCAGTGGCCTTGATAAACAAAGCTCGGCTCGAAAGTTTGCGTGATTATGAAGAGAAATTGAGACGGGCAGAATCGAGTCTGGAGACGTTGGAGAGACAAGCGAATTATTTTGAAAACGTCATCGATACTCTCAAAACCAAGCTTGCTTACGAAACTGAAGGAGTGAGTTCTTTATTTTTGAAGTTGACGGAGTTGCCGAGAGACGATCTGAGGTTGTTTGCCCATAGATTCTTGGAGATTGTGGCTGAATTTTTCGACTTGGAAGGAATTTCCATATGGGTTTACAATCAAGGTTTTTTGAGAATCTTTGCGAGCGTGCCTTCGTTTCCTGATTCTCATTTTTCCACTCTATTGAACGACTCTTTGGTTGTAAAAAACGCTTTGAGAAACGGCAGTTGCTCCATAGTGGAAATCATTGACAGTCTGAGTGATGAAAGATTCAGAGAGCCGTGGCTTGCAATCAGGATAGGTGAAAATGAAAAAGATCCATTCGGGGTGATTGTCGTTGAAAGAATGAACCCGGGTGAACTCGACAAAGTGGAGAACCATCTAAAGGCGTTGGCAGGATGGTTCTACATCAGTGTTAGAGAGTTTCAAAGGGAAGAAAAGGGAAAGATCGAAGAGTACAAACTTCCCGATGGCACATACGATCTGAATCGCTACAACTCGGAGAGACAAAAGTATCAAAATCTTTATGCAAAGTATGGTCTCCCTTTCTCGGAAATCTGTGTAAAAGTACCTAGTAACGAATTAAGAAACGTTTTGAATGCTCTGAGGAAGGATGACCTTGTGGCGAAAATCTTTGAAGATGTTGAGAGCGTTCAATTAAAAATTTTACTTCCTCTTTGTGATGAGATAGGGAAAATATCTGTTATGGAGAGGTTGAGACATGAAATCGAAGACATCGATTTTGTTAACTGCTAATTCTATAAATTTTGCCATAGGTTTAGTGAACATACTTTTCTGGCTGAAAGGAGAAAACGATTTCTTCTTTTTTGTGTTTGGAGCAAATCTTGTCGTTCACTTCTTAGTGAACAGGGATCCAGTGCAAACACTCGTTGCCCTCCTAACGTACCCCCTTGGACTGATCACCTTCACGAAAATATTGAACGTACGATTCCCCGAAGAAGGTCAGAATGAGAAATTTTTTGTTTTCAGAAAAAAGAATGTAAACATTCTTCATCCGAAGGCGGTGTGTTATTTCGGATCACCAGAAGAAAAGAAACGTCTGATTCTGCAGTTAGTAGATGATCTAAAAAAGGGAAAAGTGAAAGTTGATAAAATTGTTCCTTTCCTTAAAAAACTGGTTCTGGATCCCCATCCTGATGTGGTTCTCTACGCTTCAGAATCGATCGGTGAAATAGAAAGTTTCTTTGGGGAATCTACTAACACTCCTCTTATGATAGAAGAGCTCAACAATGCTGTGGAGGATTATTTGAAGTCGGATTTTTGGAGTGGTGAAAAAAGAAGACGTTACAAAGAATTTTTGATTAAAAAGATAGAAACTCTGGGTAAAACACCAGAGTACTTCGTCTTGAAGTATAAAGTTCAGGGGGATGTTTCGGTTCTTTTCGAAGGCTTGAAGGAAACCAAATCAAGGGAGATTCTCGGGCTTTTGTTGGTCGAACTTGTGAAGAACAAAGAATATGAAAAATTCAGATCTTTGAAAAAGTTTCTCTCTTCAGGAGATTGAGATATAAGTTTCTGTAACGCTCGATCACAAGATCCAGTCTGTACTTTTTTTCAACGATCTTCCTGGCATTTTTTGAGAAAGCTTCTCTCATCTCCTTGTCTTCATAGATTTTCAAGATAGCTTTTGCCATGCTTATATAATCTTTCGGAGGAACGATAATACCACATTGTCCTATTTCGTCGTAAACTAGTTCTCTACACGCACCCACATCTGTTGCTACGATTGGAATACCCATCGCCATAGCCTCTAAAAGAACCAAAGGTTGTCCTTCTGAAACACTGCTCAAGGCCAACAGATCGATTCTCGGATAATAATCGTTGACGTCGCGATGCCCGAGAAATTCTGTGTAATCTTCCAAATTCAATTCTTCTATCAGTTGAGCACACTCTTTGTAATATCTATCGTCTTCTATGGGTCCTATCAGGAGAAGTTTTATTCTCCTCTCTCCAACGATTTCTTTGACAATTTCAAAAGCTTTTATCAACGTTTTAATATCTTTTATCCTGGTGATTCTTCCAACGAAAGCCACACTGAATCCTTCATGTTTTTCCCTTTTTAAAGAGACTAATTTTTCTACATCCACCCCGTTAGGAATGATCATCATTTTCTTGGGATCTGCCCCCAACTCCAGTTGAAACATCTGATTTCTTCCGAACAATGTTATTAACACATCACTAACTTCATAGGCGACTTTGCTCAAAATCTTAAACATATTTATCCACATTGGTTTGTAATCATCGGGTATCCAGTTGGAGATGATGATTTCTCTTTCTCTTTCGCGGTGATAAATTCCATGTTCTGTTATGATTAGAGGAGCGTTGTGGATGAACTTTCCGACGATTCCAACGAGTGAAGCGTAACCCGTACTCGGAACGTGGAAAATGTCACATTTGTCTGGGATGAACTGAAGTGAATTGAATATAGGAAGAAGGAGATTCTTGACCATCCAATAATACTCCGTGAATCCTCGATAGTTGAAGAATTTCTCGTAGGTTTTTACCGTTGCATCCCAAAATATTTTGCTTTCGAAAAATTTTCCAAAGGCTTTTCCTGCATTTTTTCGGATGAGTTCAATCACATTTTTGGAGATGGTGTCCAAACTTTCCTTTCGAGTTATTGCATCCACTATTTGTTCAACAGGAGATAGATCCAAATCATCAGGCAAGGATGGATTGTAGAATCCGAAGATGTTGAGTTCGTAAATTCCCGTAACATTTTTTGGGATTTCGTACTTAGGAACCATTTTCTCTGAGTCAGGTTTTATGTAATAAATCTCGAATTCAAATTCCTGAAGGTTGGATATAAGTTCATGAACCCATGTTGAGACGCCTCCTTGAACGTACGGATAACTTCCTTCCGAGACGATACCTATTTTCATTCTGGATCCCCTCCTTAGTTATAATTAAAACATGTTTTTCACAAAAGGGGGGTCAGCTTTGCTTCAAAAAATCATTGGAAGTTTTCTGATTCCTCCCGGAATCTTGATCTTGTTCCTTGTCTTCGGTGCTTTTTTGTTGAAGAGAAAAAAATGGTTCTATTTGGTTCTTGCTGTGCTTTTGTACCTTTTAAGTAGCTATCCCGGAGAATTTTTTCTTCTTCGACCTCTGGAAAAAAACCTGACGTTTTCAACATTGCCTAGAAACGCGGTAATCGTGGTTCTTGGTGGTGGAGTAGAGAGAGGGACGAGATTGGGAGATAGTTTGAAAGATTCTACTTTGAGAAGGCTCATGGCCGGTTTTCAAATTCATAAAGAGACTGGTTTTCCTGTCCTTCTCAGTGGTGGTGGTTTTTCACAAATTAAACCTGAAGCAGTGGTGATGAAAGAATATCTTCTTTCTCTCGGCGTTTCAGAAAAAGATATTTTAGTCGAGAGCAGATCAAAAAATACGTACGAGAATGCCATCTTCACGAAAGAGATATTGGGTGGCGACACGCCGATAATACTTGTAACCGATTCCATACACATGAGAAGGGCTCTTTTCACATTCAAAAGATTTTTCAAAACGGTTGTACCCTATCCAGCAGGTTGTTACTTCGGCACACCTGAATTTATCGATTTCTTTCCGAATTCAACCTCCTTCTATCTGAACTCGCGTGCCGTATACGAATGGATTGGAATTCTCTGGTACAATCTGAAGGGGAGGTGAAAGAATGAATTTGTCGACAGCGAAGATCATGGCAGGGGTTGGATTGATACTGGGTTTCTTTGGAGCGATACCAGCTGTGGGATGGATCTTTTCGCTGATTGGAACGATTTTCTTTTTGATGGGCATCTACAACATTTCTCAGATCACCGGTGAAAGAAGAATTTTCAATTTTCTGTTGATACCCGCCATTTTGCTACTCATAGCTTCTTTTGTATACGGTGTATTTCTAGCAGCTGCCTTGTTTGTAGGAGGGATTTTTGCAAGTGGTGTGGCTCTTTTTGGATTTTTGGTCATTGTGGTTCTAGGTATAGTAGCTTTGGTGTACAAAGTGAAAGCGTACAGGTTGCTCGCCGAGGTTCTCAAAGTTCCTATTTTCAACATCGCTGCGTCTTTTTACAAATGGGGAGCCATTCTCATGATTGTTTTTGGAGTGGGGCTCATTTTGATGTTTATCGGTGATATACTCGCCTTGATAGGGTTTTTCTCCGTTCCTGCTCGTGAACAGGCATAAGGATCAGGAGGGCTAAGAAGAATTGTGGTATCTCTCACGTCATAGATGGTTTTTTGTAGGAGCCGCCATTCTCATATTTCTCGGATTCGTGTTTGTTCAGCTACACTATCAAAAGAAGATAGAAACCTATCAACTGAAGGTTTTCCGAGTTATTGCTCAGTGTTCCATAGATTTGGTGTCCAGTGGGTATTTCCAATGGACAGAACTGAAGATGGCAATAGAGCAAAATGATAAAGAATTCATAGAGGAGGCTTTCAAAGAAATCAAATCTCTCGATCCTTACATAAAGAAGATAGAGATTCTGGATCAACCTCCGAATTTTGAGGAAGGATATTATCATGTAGAGTCGGACGGTGAGAGAATTTGGGTTCGTTTCAAGATCTACGATAGCATGGGAGAAGATATGATACCAAACAAAACGGCTTTGGTTGAATGGGATGCGAACCGAATTCTCAATTCGATAGGAGCAAGCGTGAGGTTTAAAAAAGGTGGGAAGAAAACCTTTTGGGGATTGGAGTATGTATCGAATAAAAACGACTGGTTTTTCGTTTCTTTCCAAGGAACCATCGTTGGAATGATTCTTATGATGGCTTTTCATGTGTTCTTTGTAAATTCTGTTCTGAAAGCACATTACGAAACAGAGGGTCTTGAAAGGATAGTGAACATTGTGGGGAGGAAAGATCATTACACAGCTATCCACTCCAGAAACGTATCAAAAATAGCTGTTTTCTTGGGAGAAAAGATGGGACTCAAAAGAAAAGACTTGAAGGCTCTAGAAGCATCTGGAAAACTCCACGACATCGGGAAAATAGCAGTACCTGAACACATTCTCAACAAACCCGGGAAGCTATCAAATGAAGAATTTGAAGTGATAAAAAGACATCCGCAAATAGGAGCGGATATCTTGAGGGAATACCCTGAGCTTTCTTCTATCGTGTCTGCTGTACTTTACCACCATGAAAGGATCGACGGTTCTGGTTATCCAGAAGGCTTGAAAAACGATGAAATACCTCTCTTTGCAAGGATTATAGCAGTTGCGGATGTGTATGATGCCCTCACCAGTGACAGACCGTACAGAAAAAGCTTGAAGCCAGAAGATGCTGTAAACCTCATGAAGGAAATGCCTTTAGATCAGAAAATTGTTGAAATTCTGGCAACTCACCTTTCTGAGATCAAAAATCTCAAACCCTCAACTTAACACCTGCTTTGCATGTTAACACCGTTCCACTGAATTTTTCTTTGAAAATCTCTATCGCTCTGTTTCCGGTACAATGACAAGGGGCGATACCTTTTATTCTTAGATCGTTGAAGACCTTGACGATTTTCTCTATTCTCTTTTCGGAAGCGTTCAAAAGATGAAAACCGCCTATTAGCAACTGAATACTTTTGTTGAAAATCTCCGAGATATCCAGTACTATGTTGTCGATCCCACGATGAGAACACCCAGTTATAACAACTAGACCTTCTTCTGTGGTTAAAATCAACGTTTGTTCATCTTCAAAAAGATCTTTTTGTTTCGTGCCGCTTTTTTCTACGTAAAATTCCCCAAAAGAAACATCATTTCTCAAGTTCACCGGTCCGATCAAAAAGACACCGGGTTCGAGCTCAAGTAACCTGTCTTCAACGAAAATGACTTCGTTTTTTGTAGCAACATCGTTCCAATCGTGAGGGTATCCAGCATACTTATTTCCAGAATACTTTGGAAAGAGGGCTTCTTTTCGAATCCAGATTCTCTTGTTGGAAAGAAAAGCAAGACCACCAATGTGATCGTAGTGTCCGTGACTGATCACAACATTTTTTGGAACTTCCATGTGCATTTTCTTTAAGTTTTTTAAAAAAACGTCAGTTTTTCCCGTGTCGAAGAGTATTGTGTTCGTAACCGCTGAAAAACCATGTTCGTGTTCTAATCCTTCTAAAGCGGAGTCGTCACATATAACGTGCACGAGCACGGTTTACCACCAGCTTTTCCAACCCCATCCTCTTCTGTGACGCCAAGTCAATCCCAGTCCGAATCCACCCAAACATATTGGCCACAGCCTCATCCGTTCCCACCTAAATCCTCTCCACGCGTAGCCTGGCCATCTCAGCCACCACATATTCTCACCTCCTGTTTTCCAATTCTCTCAGCCTCTCTTCAACGTATCTAAGTTCCTCTTCCAAAAATCTTTTGTACTCTTTCAACATTTCCTTTTCATCTTCGACTGAATATGGTGGAAATTCAGCGTACATCCACCAGGGACCGAAACCGAATCCAAAACCTCCTCTCCATCCTCTTCTCCAACCGAAACCGCCGCCCCACCACATGCTCTCACCTCCATATATGTATTATACATATATATGGAAGCACAGTCAAGAGAATGGGTAATCTCTCTTATCCTATTGCGCACTCTCCCAAATCTTTTTTATCTCTTCGCTATATTTTTTGAGTATCTTTAGAAGTTCCGGATTGAAGTGGGAAGGTAAGGTCTTTCCGTCTCCTTCTAGGATGATCCTCACAGCGGTTTCGTGATCCAAAGCGGGCTTGTATGGTCTTTTCGAGCGAAGCGCGTCGTAAACATCCGCTAATTTCACGATCTGAGCTTCTATTGGGATCTCACCGTTTTTCAAACCGAAAGGATAACCTGTTCCGTCGTAGTTTTCATGGTGATAGAGAGCGATGTTCTTTGCTACCGTCAACTCCTTTCTTCCGGAAAGCAACTCTCCACCCCAGACAGTGTGTTTTTTCATGATTTCCCACTCTTCCGGGGTAAGTCTTCCTTTTTTGTTCAAAATTTCTTTTGGAACTCTAATCTTTCCAATGTCATGAAGAGGTGAGTAAAGATAGATTTGTCTCACCAAATCTTCGGGAAGTTCTAATTTCTCTGCGAAAAATCTAGAAAGCTCTTGTACTCTTCTTACGTGTGCTCCCGTAGGCTCGTCGAATCCTTCAACGATGTCTGCCATTTTATATGCGAAGAACTCGTAAGCTTCAGCGAGTGCTCGACCTTTCTCTTCGATCTCTTGTGCCATTTTTTGCAGTTCGGAATAAGAGGCCTCGAGTTCTTCGTACGACGCTTCCAACTCTTCACGCTGAGATTCTATGATCGTAATCATGTCTGCTACATCATCAATCAGTTGGTTGATCTCCAGGATGTTGGAAGAGATTCCCGATACATCGAAAACTCTCGAACGCAAGTATTCTTCAGCCGATCGGGAAAATTTCTTCAGCGGTTCGTTCAATTCCTTGATGAGAACCCTTTTAATCTTTGTCAAAATAATCATACCAAGAAGATAGGAAAGACCGAATATATAGCCTATGTGGAGTAGAGAATTTCTTAGAATTTTGAAGAATGGTAGTTGCATCACGAACACGGTGTCGTCTATCGATCTCTTGAAGAAAGCAATATAAGAGGCTTGAAATTTCACGCCTGTATCTTCGTTTTCAGGAGAAACGTGAACGAAGATCTTCCCGTTTTGAAGAAGGACCTTTCCACCCTTGTTCATAACGTAGACCCCAATGGGAAGAACGTCTTTCATAATTTTTTCAGGGACTATGTCTACAGCCAAAACTCCCAAAAATTTCCCATTTTCATCGAATACAGCTCTCGAAATTCCAATCGTAACAACGTTGAGAATCTTGTGCACAAGAGGAGGGGAAATAACCGCAACGTTAGGATTTTCAACAGCAGATTTGTACCAAGGTCGTTCTCTTGGATCGTAACCTGGTGGTAAAGTGGCAGAAGGGTATATGTAGTAGTTCCCATCGGGGGTAGCGAAGATGGGGTACGCGGTATAGTCACTGAAATACTCACGAATCAACTTTAGCGCTTTCAAAATATCACCGGGATTTCTAAAATTACTAGGATTATTTGCAAGAAAATTTAGGATGTCTTTGTAATTGTCTATCGTTTTGCTCCATTCTTTTTCTATAAAATTTAACTTTTCTAATACAGTTCTTTTTTCTATATGATAAGTGATCAACGTTACTACAATAGACACGGCTATTGATATGATAAGAACAAAAAGCAGATTTCTTCTGTAAATCACATCTTTTATTGTCTCTTGAAGAGTCCTTACATTCACAATTCCACCTCTCGATGTTTATTCTACCTCAGAACGAAGTCGTTGGTCCAGTGATTTCCATTTCATGAGTTGTCATTTCCAAGACTAGAAAATTTTTCGACTTGTGCAGTATTTTGCCACCTTTTACGTTCATCTCGCGACTGCTGTTTTTCAAAAAGAAATATCGGGGAAGTTCTGCGTTTCTTGGAAGCCATACCTTTATTTTGTCGTCGTAGTAGACTATACTTGGAGGATTTTCGAAAAATTCTTTGAAAACTTCGTAAGTTTGAGATGAATCGGAGTTTTTTACCCATGGGTAGTAATCTCTCACTACTTTCAAAAATTCTCTCATAGAGTTTTTCATTTCATCCCACGATAATCCTTGCGGATTTCTATCTTTAGAAAACACGTCGTCGGGATGAACGAAATAGTTGAAAGTACCTATGTTCAACAAGGTAGAAGTCGTTTGGACTAGAAGTTTACTGAGGGGATAAAAGCCACTCACGTTTCTAGGTAGTACAAGGGTTCCGTTTAAGAGTTTGAACTCGGAAAACTCATCGTCGGAGAGAAAGGTGGTGCCAACAACGAGAATGTGAGGGAAGACTTTTTTTAACACGCTGAGTCCAAGTTTATCTATTCTGTTGTCTGGAGCCACGAAACTCAGCGGGGTCCAGCCTTCCTTCAGATGTTTCAGGAATATTTTCAAAGCTCTGTAGGATTTTTCGAGTTCCGATGGATCCCAATTTTTTGAAAGGGGCGAAAGATGATTGTAACCGTGCAATCCCAGTTCCACTCCATCGTTATTTATTATGCCTTTCAAGAATTCAACGTTTTCTGTGTTTAGAAGAAACTCTGAAAATCCCACATAATACGGAGTGTTCATGTAGCTAGTTACCAACGCAGTGATGGGTTTCACGGAGAAATCTTTGAAGATCTTCTCTAAATCGGGCCACCAGATTTTGTAGTAGAAGGTAACGTCCTTAAATTTCGCTATTTCGTGTTTTAAATTGTAAGTTGGTAGTGGAAAATCATCGAGGAAGATAGAAAAAGAATTTACTATGGGTGTTATCAAAGAATTTGAAGCAGCGAGAAACTCATCGAACAAAAATCCTCTCGTTAGCTTTTCGTTCAACGATTTTGGGAAGAAAACAAGACTGCCTTTTCCCACCTTCATCATCCAAGAAACGGGAGTGCCATCTACAGTTATAAAAGGAATCGCCGTTTCAGGGGCTTCTGTGTAATTGACGGTGGTTTCAAACAGTGAAAGATCCATGGGGATATCAAGATGGTCCTTTTTCACAACAACCTTCCCACGAACCGTTCTCGGTCCACTACCTACCAAAATTACGACACCGCCGCTTTCCAGATACCTCTTCATGACTTTATCGTTTAAGGTGTTCAAGTTCGATAAAACGATTGCTTTGTATTGGATCAACGGTTTTCTCGGAGTAGTTTCTATTTCGAAGAAAGCGTTTTTGAAAATCGCCAAAATGTTAGGATCGTTGAAAAGCGTTAAAATTCTGTTGGTAGGTCTTCCTAGAAGAATCCTACTCACGATTTTTCCCAGATCTAGAACAGGTTCTCCTTTTTCGTTGAACGCGTGGTCGAACAGTGCCATTCCTCCCTGCTCGTTGTAGAAAACGACAGGGTACTTCCCCGTAGAGGTTTTTGCCCAAGCGACAACTTCTGTTGTATTTGAAAAGATTTCAAAGCCATCGAAAGATTTGAGAACGGGTGTCACAGGTGGGGACAGAAGATAGTTTTTGTTAATTTCGTATTCGATAACCCTTTCTGTCCGCCAGTTGTATTCAAAACGAACTCCCAGTAAATTCAGAACAGCGTTTATTTCTTCAAGGGAGGTTCCCTCAAAAGCCCCTAAGTTATTTATTACAAAGAGCCTACCACCATTCAATATGAAGTTAGAAAGTTCCTTCAAATATCGCTTTGCTTCTGGCATTGAAGAGGAGTAATAACAACTCACTATGAGATCGTATTCTTCGAAGTTAGGGAAGTCTTTTTCAATATCCACCAGTTTGTACTCTTCTCCCGCGTTTTCGAGCGAGGGAACCACATAAGAAACCAGTATGTTGTAGCCGTAGCCGTTCTCTGAACCTTTGTAGAGGAGCAAGGTCCTTGCAAAAAGTGGGAAAACAATTATAATCAAAATCATCAGGAAAGCTTTTTTTACCATGGTATTCACTCCTCCTGAGAAAGGGATGATTTTCTTGGCAAAGAAAACCTCTAGGTTCATTATAATGGTCATTACAACAGTAGTAACTATGATATCAGTATTTGTAACATCATGTATTCACAGAGCTTTCTTCGAAAGCCCTTACCAAAGCTGGGTTTATCAGCTTCAAAATGTAGAACCTCAAGATATAGCGTCCGCGGGTTTCGACCTGGCGGTTATAGATTATTCAAGGAATGGTAACGAGGATGGAGAGTTCTCTTTCGAGGAAATAAACACGATTTTTGAAGCTGGTACGACACCGATTGCGTACGTAAGCATAGGGCAAGCGGAAAACTATCGTTTTTATTGGAAAAAAGAATGGGATAAAAACCCACCAGATTGGCTTGGGGAGGAAGATCCTCATTGGCCCGGCAACTTTTTTGTAAGATATTGGTATCCAGAGTGGCAAAAAATAGTGTTTTCGTACATTGATAAAATTATTTCTCAAGGATTCAAGGGTGTTTATTTGGATAGGGTAGATTCGTTCGAATATTGGTCGGACATAAAAGGTGAAATTCGGAAAGAAGAGGCAGCGCTTGAAATGATAGATTTCGTTCTGAATATCATTGAGTATACTCGTGAAAAAGATCCGGATTTCATCGTCATACCACAGAATGCGGAAAGTATCATAGATTTCGATAACGGAGAACTGATCTCGTCTGTTTCTGGATGGGCAGTGGAACATTTGTTCTATTTCAAAACAACTCCCCTGCCTTTCAATGAAACGAGGGAGAGAATAAAATATTTAGACACCTTGAAAGTCCATGGAAAGTTTATATTGGTAGTCGATTACGTTGATGACGGTGGAAATTCTTTTGAAAATTTAGAGAGAATAAAAAATTTCTATCGACAGGCAAAAAACAAGGGATACGTTCCTTACGCGGCGGAGTCGGATCTTCTTCTCGATGAGATCAACATTGTGGAAGATATACAGCCGAAAAGGTGAAAGGGCTTGATTTTTTTCAAGAAATGGTTTAAAATCACCACGGATGGCCCCATAGGATAACGGCCAGTCCGCCGGATTCTCAGTCCGGAGGTCGGGGTTCGATTCCCCGTGGGGCTACCAGATGATATTCACTGAGATTTCGAAAAAGCCGGGGTTCATCCCGGCTTTTTATTTTATTGAAAGGAGGGGCTTTTATGAAGGGTTTTCGAGTGGTGATACTAACGAGTATGGTCTTTGTGGGTTTTCTGGTTGCAAGTTGTAGCATTCCAGGTATATTGGGTTCTCCTGAAGATACGGTTCGGGAAAAAGCAGAAGGGTTACTCGACCAGGTGAGAAACTTCATAGAGAGCAGTGGCAGTTTAAGTGATGAAGAACTTTTTGCAGAACTATCGAACCTTGCATCTTCTGTGGTCTATGTTCCTCCAGAAAGTGAGGGAGATGCAGATATTGAGTATTGGATTGATCTCTTTTCTGAACTCTTGGGACTAGCCTTCTTTGTTCCTGCAACTCCCACCAGTGTCGATCTGCTTGATATCACTCCTGTGGAGGGAACAAGGTTTATAAACTATCGGGTGGACGACAAACCGTCTTTCATTGACGAGGTCTATTTCCTTACACTGGAGAAAACAACCACAGATGGTACAAAAACCGTTCTTCAACTTCCGATGATAATCGTAGAAGGAAATTCTTATTTCTTCACTTTATACGTCGGTGAGGGTGATACCCCCGGTTCAACAGATGTGAAATGGTATCCAATGTTCATGATAGGTCTTTGATGAGCTTAATGTTCTATGAAAACTTTGCTTCCCACTCCGAAACCGTATTTTTCGAAGAAACCTTTCTTCACTTCCAGTGCATACCTGAACGGTTTTGGGGCGTAGTAGATCTTGCAAGGTTCTTCTTCGCACGGTTCCATTTCTTGTACGGAGAATATAATGCCATCTTCGTCTATGAAAGCGATTTCCAGTGGAACGTGAGTGTTCTTCATCCAAAAACCGCTTCTGGTGTTTTCATCAAAAATAAAGAGCATCCCAAGATCGTTTGGGATGCTCTTTCTGTACATGAAACCAACGGAACGCAAAAAAGGAGTGTTCGCAATTTCCACATTCAGTTCTAGTGATTTCCTTTCATTGGTGATCACGATTTTTCCTTTTGGGAACCTTATTCCCTCTTTTCTTCCAGTTGCAACGACGATCACGGTGATTCCAATTATGATCAAGATGGGTAGAACAATTTTTTTTATTTTCTTTTGTTTATTCGGAGAAAGGGGCCTCATGCCCCAGATCACCTCAGTTCTGATACGGTCTTCACGATATAGCTGTTGAGCAAACTTTCAAGATACTCCTGTTTTCCAGATGGAAGTTCAACATCTTCTTTGTCTATTATATACGATTCTAGTTTTTCAAAATCTGCTTTTCCTTCCAATATTTCTTTTCCAATACCTTCTCTGAAACTTCTGTATTTTTCCTCAACGAATCTGTCGAATACGCCGTCTTTTACAAGTTTGTAGGCTATCTTGAAACCGAGTGCGAAAGTGTCTATTCCTACTATATGCCCGATGAAGAGATCCTCTACCTTGTAAGAAGCACGTCTCACTTTGGCGTCGAAGTTGAGACCACCTTTTGTGAAACCCCCTGCTTTTATAACCTCGTACATGGCAAGAGTTGTATCGTATACGTTCGTTGGAAATTGATCGGTGTCCCATCCCAACAGAAGATCGCCTTGATTTGCGTCGATACTTCCGAATTTTCCGAGGATTCTGGCCATTCTCAATTCATGCTGGAAAGTATGACCAGCGAGTGTTGCGTGATTAGCTTCTATGTTGAACTTGAAGTATTCATCCAAATCGTGAGTTTTCAAGAAGGCGTATGCGGTCGCTACGTCGAAATCGTACTGATGTTTTGTGGGTTCTTTTGGTTTGGGTTCTATGAGGAACTGTCCATCAAAACCTATCTTCTTTGCGTACTCTACGGCCATTCTGAGGAACCTCGCGAGGTTTTCGAGTTCCAATCCCAAATCCGTGTTGAGCAAGGTTTCGTATCCTTCTCTACCGCCCCAAAAAACATATCCTTCTCCTCCAAGTTCCTTCGTAATCTCCAACGCTTTTTTCACCTGTGCAGCAGCGTATGCAAAAACATCGGCGCTGCAAGTAGTTGCCGCACCGTGCATGTACCGAGGATGTGAGAACAGATTGGCAGTTCCCCAAAGGAGTTTCACATTGCTTTCCTTCATTCGTTCTTTTATTTTCTCAACAACTTTGTCCAGAATTTTGTTCGTCTCTCTCAGAGTTTTCCCTTCGGGTGCAATGTCTCTGTCATGAAAACAAAAGTATTCAATATTGAGTTTCTCACAGAATTCGAATAAAGCATCCACTCTTGCAAACGCTTTGTCCATGGGATCCGAATACTTGTTCCAGGGTCTTTCAGCAGTGGGGTCACCGAAGGGATCTCGACCTTCGTTTACAAAAGTGTGCCAGAAAGCAACGGAGAATTTCAAATGGTCCTTCAGAGGTTTTCCATCGATTACTTCGTCTGGATCGTAGAACTTAAAGGCAAGAGGGTTATTGCTTTCCTTCCCTTCGAACTGTATCTTTGGAATTTCCGGGAAAAATTCTGTCATGTGAACACCTCCCTAATTTTTTTCTATCAATCAATTATATACAAAAATGAGTCGATATTTCAAATATTTCTCATGAAGAGATATACTTGAATTTGGGAGGTGTTTTCAATGGAGGAGATTTTGAGAAGAATAGAAGAACTGAAAGATGAAATGGTGGAATCTTTGAAAACTTTCGTCTCTATCAACTCTGTCAATCCTGCCTTTGGCGGTCCCGGAGAGAAGGAAAAGGCAGATTGGTTGGAGTATCTTCTGAAAGATTTTAGGTATGAAGTCGAGCGCTATGATGTGAAAGATCAAAACGGTGTTTTGAGATCGAATCTACTTGCAACAATAAAGGGAAAGGATACAAGACGTACTCTTTGGATAGTAACACACATAGACACCGTCCCCCCAGGAGACCTTTCCCTGTGGGAAACGGACCCGTTCAACCCTGTGGTAAAAGACGGAAAAGTTTACGGAAGAGGAGCGGAAGATAACGGAGGTTCCATGATAGCTTCTATATATGCCGGGAAATCTCTTATCGATCTTGGAATCGTCCCGGAGTATAACTTCGGTTTGGCTCTTGTAGCTGACGAAGAAGCGGGAAGCGATTATGGAATTCAGTACTTGATAGAGAAGAATGTTTTCAATCCCGAGGATATGTTTCTGGTACCCGACGCAGGAAACGAAAAAGGAGACTTCATAGAAATAGCTGAGAAAAGTATTCTTTGGTTCAAAGTGACGGTGGAAGGTAAGCAAGGACATGCCTCCCGGCCAAGAATGGCTGAGAATGCACTTAGAAAAGGAGCACAGCTCATGATCGAAATAGACGAGATTCTCCGCAGAAAGTGCCCTGACAGGGATGATCTTTTTGACGAGCCATTGAGCACCTTTGAGCCCACTCGTTCAGAAAAGACTGTCGACAACGTGAATACTATCCCTGGAAAGTATACGTTTTACTTCGATTGCAGAGTGCTTCCTAAGTATGACTTGGACGAGATTTTAAAAATCGTGGAGTCCGTGTTGAAAGGAAGAGGTGCGAGTATTGAGATTGTTGTAAAACAACCTGCGCCACAGCCAACTCCACCCGATTCCGAGTTGGTTGTGAAACTTTCCAGGGTGTTGAAGAGCCAGAGAAATCTGGAAGCCCGAGTTGGAGGAATAGGCGGAGGAACGTGTGCGGCATTCTTCAGGAAGAAAGGGTGGCCCGCTGTTGTTTGGAGTACCATAGACGAAACAGCACATCAACCCAACGAGTACAGAAGAATAGATCATATGGTAGAAGATGCGAAAGTATTCGCTTTGCTTGGAGTCGAGAGGTGAAAGGGTTGGCACTCAGAACGATCGCAGATCACCTTATGGACATTGCTCAGAACTCCGTAAAAGCTGGTGCAAAAAATATCAAGATAATGATAGATGAAACGGATGAGTGGTTCACCTTCATCGTGGAAGATGATGGTCCAGGTATAGAGAATCCTGAGAGAGTTTTTGATCCGTTTTTCACCACGAGGAATCCTCGTTTGAGGAAAGTGGGGCTTGGTCTTCCGTTTCTGAAGCAGGCAGCTGAACAATCCGGAGGTTGGGTGAAGTTGGAAACTCAACCGGGCAAGGGAACGAAAGTGGAAGCCAGGTTCAATCTCAAGAGTGTGGATTGTCAACCTATAGGAAATGTGGCAACAACTTTGGCAAGCTTGATACTCTCGGATCCGAAGGTGAATTGGTACATTGTGAGAAAAAGAGGTAAAAGCGGTTACGAAATAGATACGGTGAAGCTGAAAGAGGCGGGGCTCTGGAGTCCAGACAATCCCGCTTTTGCATCTTTTTTGTTCGAGACTCTTGAAAGTTTGGAGGAGGAGCTGAAGAGAGGTGAAGAAAGTGAGTGAAAAGAAATTCGAGCATTATTACACAGTTGAACCCACCTCGAAATTAAAAGTAAGAGAGGCAAAATTGGTTCTTAAAAACGGTCACGAATATGTGTTCAAAACGCCATCGGGAGTTTACTCTTACGGCAAGATAGACAAGGCAACGAAGGTTTTGATAGAGAATGTGAGGGTCCACGGGAAGAAAGTCCTCGACTTGGGGTGTGGTTACGGTGTGATAGGTGTGGTTCTTAAGAAAGAATATCCAGATTTGGATGTCTATATGAGCGATATAAACAAGCGTGCTGTGGAATTTGCTAAGATAAATGCAAAAAATCACAACGTTGAAGTGGAAATTCGTTGGGGGAATCTCTACGAACCGTGGGAAGGTATGAAGTTCGACATGATCGTGTGCAATCCTCCCATAGTCGCTGGTAAAAGGGTATGGATGGAGATTGTGAAAAGAGCTCCTGAGTTTTTAGAAGAAGGTGGAAGCCTTCAGATGGTAGCGTACCACAACAAAGGTGGAAGGCGTATAAAGGAGTACATGGAAAAAGTATTTGGAAACGTGGAAGAATTGTGTAAAACAGGAGGAATAAGAGTCTACAGATCTGTAAAAGGATTGAAGGAAGATGAAGATAGTCTTCAATGATGTATCCTTCAGATACAATGGAAAGTACGTGCTGAATAGAGTAAACGTGGAGTTCGAAACCGGGAAGATCTACGTTGTGGTAGGGAGAAATGGTTCCGGAAAGACCACCCTTCTCAAGGTGCTGGCGGGACTTTTGGAACCTGAGGGTACCATTTTTTTAGATGACGATTGTGCGGATCCGTTGTTGTTGAGAGAGAACGTAGGTTATGTTTTTCAGAATCCATCATCCCAAATAATTGGAGCCACTGTGGAAGAAGATATAGCGTTCTCCCTAGAAATATTGGGACTAGACAAGGAAGAAATGCAAAAGAGAATAAAGGAAGTATTGAATTTAGTTGGACTCTCTGGATTGGAAAAAGAAGATCCTTTGAACCTTTCGGGTGGACAGAAGCAGCGGCTTGCCATTGCTTCTATGTTGGCTCGAAACACACGTTTTCTTGCACTAGATGAACCTGTTTCTATGCTCGATCCCCCGTCGCAGAAAGAGATATTTAGGGTATTGGAGAATTTGAAGAAGAAAGGAAAGGGAATAGTACTTGTAACGCACGAGTTGGAATATCTCGAGGATATCGACTCGATTATACACATATCGGATGGTACAATTGATTTTTGTGGAAGTTGGGAAGACTTCATGATGAAAGGTTTCGAAGACGTGGAAATACCTTTCAAATGGAAGCTTTGGAAAAAATGTGGTGAGAAAGTTAGGTGGGAGGATCGATATGAGAATTCTTTTGACGAACGATGACGGAATAAATTCCAAAGGAATCATCCTGCTTGCTGAATACTTGTCCGAAGAACACGAAGTTTTCGTTGTGGCTCCCGATAAAGAGAGAAGTGCGACGGGACATAGTATAACCATTCATGTTCCTCTGTGGATGAAGAAAGTGTTTGTGAGTGAAAAGGTCACAGCGTATTCGACGACGGGGACCCCTGCTGACTGTGTGAAATTGGGTTATAACGTGGTTATGGGAAAAGAAGTCGATCTTGTAGTGAGCGGGATAAACAGGGGGCCTAATATGGGTATGGATGTTCTGTATTCTGGTACTGTATCTGGTGCCATGGAAGGTGCTATGATGAATATTCCTTCGATTGCGATCTCCAGCGCCAATTATGAAAGTCCAGATTTTGAAGGAGCAGCCCGGTTTTTTATAGATTTTTTGAAAGAATTCGATTTGTCTTTACTCGATCCTTTTACTATGCTGAACATAAACGTTCCAGTAGGAGAGATCAAGGGCTGGAAGTTGACAAGACAGAGTAAAAGAAGATGGAACGATTATTTCGAAGAACGCGTCTCTCCTTTCGGAGAAAGGTACTATTGGATGATGGGAAAAGTCATAGAGGATGATGAACGTGACGATATCGATTACAAGGTGGTTGAGCAGGGATACGTTTCTGTGACACCCATCCATCCTTTCCTCACAAACGAAGGTTGTCTAAAGAAATTGAAGGAGGTGTACGGTTGATGTACAAGATAAGAGTTTTTGGTGACCCCGTTCTCAGAAGACCGACAAAACTTGTAACAAAGTTCGATGAGAATTTGAAGCGAATCATAGGGAGAATGATAGAGACGATGTACTATTACGATGGAGTAGGGCTTGCCGCTCCGCAAGTTGGGATATCTCAAAAGTTCTTTGTTATGGATGTTGGGGATGGCCCTCTTGCGGTGATAAATCCCGAGATTCTTGAAACCAGTAATGAGACGGAAACTGCTGAAGAGGGATGTTTAAGTTTTCCAGACATATTCGTTGAGATTGAGAGGAGCAAGAGAATAAGGGTGAAGTATCAGAATGTTCATGGAGAATTTGTGGAAGAAGAGTTGGAGGGGTATCCTGCAAGAGTCTTTCAACACGAATTCGATCATTTGAACGGTGTTCTCATCATAGACAGAATAAGTCCCGCAAAGAGGTTGCTTCTCAGAAAGAAGCTGATGGATATAACCAAAGCTGCTAGAAGATAAGGAGGGAACAACGGTGAAAAGATTGTTCACCATTCTTTCAATATTTTTAATGGTTTCCATACTTTTTTCTTTTTCACCTCCTGTGGATTCACCACGTGTTTCAGCGACTTTTGGTGAGTACAGAGGAAGTGGTAACAGAGGGCCTCATTTTCACATGGGTATAGATTTTTCCACGGGATTGAAAGAAGGAGAACCAATCTACGCGGCGGAAAGAGGTTGGCTCGTCAGAATTGAGATCGATGAAGATGACATATACGGCTACACTGTGGTCTTGGAGCATGAAAACGGATATAGAACATTGTATGCCCATTTGAGTAAGTTCGCTAAGAGACTTGAATTGATCGTCGATTCGCTCAAGCAAGAGTTTGGGAACGTGAGAATCGTGGTGAAATTCCCAGAGAAAGAGATCTGGTTCGAAAAAGGAGAGGTAATTGGCTATTCCGGTACCACCGGAGAAGCTCCCATACCACACGCACACTTTGAAATAAGGGATAAAGATGAGGAAATATCCTACGATCCGTCGAATTTCTTGAACCTTCCCAAGCCTATAGATGAAGACATTCGTTTAGAAAAATTGAAAATTGGAGATGATGTTTATGACTTCGCTGAAGGAAGAACTTATCCGTTCAAGGGGAATTTTCCTGCTCTATCTATAAAAGCTTATTCTAAAGGATTTAACAATACTCTGGGCCTCAAAAGTATCTCACTATTTTTGGAAGACGAAGAGATTTATCGGATCTCTTTCGATAAGATTCCTTGGTCTGAATTTACAAACGCCTGGGCGGTTTACGATAGAAAATCCATTTCTGAAGCCTATAGGTTTGAGCTTTGGTACAAGTTGTTTCCAGAGACCTTCTCCTCACTTGTAAAGGTCAACAAGTTCCCAGAAACAGGGGAATTCCCGGATTTCGCAAGGTACAAGATCGTTCTTGAAGATATATGGGGGATGAAAAAAGAGTATTCCTTCTATCTACAGAGGAGGTGAAACAGTGTTGTTTCTCTTTTTTGGAAGAAAAAAGAAAAATTTGGAGCGAGATCCTTTCTATAGGGAGAAAGGGGCTCTTGTTGTTTACATAAAATGTGATCGTTGTGGCGAGGTTTTCAGAAGCCATCTACGAAGAGGCTACGATTTCATAGTTGATTATGACAGCCCGTCTACGCCGTATAAGATAGACAAACTTTACGTCGGATCGAAATGCCCTAACAGAATCCGCCTCACGGCAACTTTCACTTCCTCCTACAAACCCGTTTCTGTTTCGATCGAAGGAGGAACCTTCATTACTAAAGAGGAATTTGAAGAATCTCAAAAACAGTAATGTAACCTTTTTTTAAGGAAAATTGTGATAAACTATCAAAGCTGTCATACGATCTGAGAAAGGAGGATGGGAAATGAAGAGATTCTTCACCAGTGAAAGTGTTACGGAAGGTCACCCCGACAAAGTCGCCGATCAGATTTCTGACGCCATACTCGATGCTATGCTCGAACAGGATCCAAGAAGCAGAGTGGCCGTTGAAACTCTTGTCACAACTGGATTGGTCATAATAGCAGGTGAGGTTACAACGAGGGCGTATGTAGAGATACCCGATATAGCTAGGAAAACGATACTGGAAATAGGATACACAAGAGCAAAGTATGGATTCGATGGTGAAACCTGTGGTGTTCTCACGAGCATTCATAGTCAATCTCCTGATATAGCTCTCGGTGTTGACAAAGCTCTTGAGGTAAAAAGTGGTGAAGAGGTTGCTGACGAGCTCGAAGCACTTGGAGCCGGCGATCAAGGTATTATGTTTGGTTATGCTACAAATGAAACACCTGAATATATGCCCCTTCCAATAACTTTGGCACATAAATTGGCCATGAGACTCGCTGAAGTTAGAAAGAACGGTATTCTTCCTTTTTTGAGACCAGATGGGAAAACGCAAGTGACGGTAGAATACGAAGATGATAAGCCTGTTCGAGTTGATACCGTCCTCATTTCCACGCAACACGATCCAGATATTTCTCAGGATGATCTCAGGGAAGCAATAATTGAACATGTTATAAATCCTGTAATTCCTGAGGAGTACAGAGACGACAAAATGAGAATACTTGTCAATCCCACTGGAAGATTCGTTCTTGGAGGTCCGATGGCAGATACGGGTCTTACTGGAAGAAAAATCATAGTTGACACGTACGGAGGATGGGTTCCTCACGGTGGAGGAGCGTTCAGCGGGAAAGATCCTACCAAGGTTGACAGGTCCGCTCATTATATGGCAAGATATGTAGCGAAGAACGTTGTGGCTGCCGGACTCGCTGACAAATTCTTGATACAGCTTTCTTATGCAATCGGCGTGGCTAAGCCGGTTTCCATCCTCATAGATACGTTTGGAACGGCGAAAGTAGATGAGGAGAAACTCCATAAAGTCATCATTGAAATGTTCGACTTCAGGCCGGGTGCGATCATCAAGAAACTCAATCTTCTGAGGCCGATTTACAAAAAAACAGCGGTTTACGGTCATTTTGGTAGGAACGAAGAAGAGTTCACCTGGGAAAAGTTGGATATGGTCGATGAACTGAGAAGAGTTTTCAACATGTGAGGGAGGGATTGAGGAGTGCCTAACACGAGGTCTGCGAAGAAAAGAGTCCGGGTTTCTGAAAAAAGACGAATTAGGAACAGAGCGTACAAAACGTTTTTCAAGAACAGAATAAAAGAAGTGCTTAAGGCCATTGAGAACAAAGAATCGAAAGAAGTGGTTTTAGAACTGGCAAAGAAAGCGCAAGCTGCCATAGATAAGGCAGTTTCCAAAGGAGTCATTCACAAAAATCAGGGTGCAAGAAGGAAGGAAAGGCTGTTCAAGAAAGTGAACGATTATTTGAAAACATTGGAAACCTCACAAGAGTGAAGTTTATTTGATCGCGATTTTTTAGCCCCCGTGTGGGGCATTTCTGATTTTTAAGAAAGGGGGAAATCACTATGGAGAATGTGATAGGGGGATTTCTGAAAGTGGTTATCGATAACTGGTATTTTTCTCTTCCCGCAGCACTCTTTTTGATGTTCGCATCCAGATACGTGGAGAACATTGCTTTTGCTGTTTTAGGGTTCATCTTGGGTATCAATTTCGTGTTCCCATTTCTCGCTAGTCTTGAAGCACTGAAAGAGTATCTTTCCAATGAAAATGTAAAGATGGTGGTCATGGTGGCCGTTGGTGTTTTAACGGCAGTTGTGATCTATGTTCTGTACAAGTATCTTGTATTTCTAGCAGCTTTTGTGACGATATCTTTCCTAGCATACTACGTGATAAATTTCATGACAAATTCCTTTGGAATACAGAACGTGCAGTATATGAACTGGATAACACTAGGTTTGTCTGCTTTTGTAGGAATGCTAGCGGGATTAACTGCCTACAGAAGGGAAAGAGATTTTGCAAAGATACTCTCGATTTTAGTGGGAGCTGCTGTTTTTTCCGCTCTAGTTCTTTGGTACTTATCCGGACTGTTCAACGTGGAGTTTAATCCGGAGAATTTTTTTGAGAACAAGTCTATGGTATTTTTCTATGTATCCCTCTTTCTTCTCTTTTTGTTTATTGCTGCCTGGTTTACCTTCAGGAAGGTATCTTCTCCAAAAACTGAACGATAATGTTAAAATAGAATAGAAATCACATGAAAGGAGGTGTACCCCTCTAAGGGGATTAGAGATGGCGAAGAAGAAGATTCTGGTTGTCGATGACGACCCCGCGATACTGGAGTTGGTAGGATACAACCTTTCCAAAGAGGGATACGACGTTCTGAAAGCTTACGATGGTGAAGAAGCTCTTAAACTTGCAAACGAAGAAGACGTTGACATGTTTATAGTGGATATCATGTTACCCGGAATGGACGGTTTCGAACTCGTCAGGAAGATTAGATCTATGGAGAAATACAGAAACACACCCGTTATTTTTCTGAGTGCTAAAGGTGAGGAATTCGACAAAGTTCTCGGGTTAGAGCTTGGAGCGGATGATTACATAACCAAACCTTTTAGTGTAAGAGAACTTCTTGCAAGAGTGAAAGCCATCTTCAGGAGATTATCTGCAGCCGCTCAAAGCAAAGAGGAGAGGCCGAAAAAGATCACAGCAAAAGATCTAGAGATCGATGTAGAAAAGTACGAGGTGAAAGTGAGAGGCAAGAAAGTGAATCTTACTCCACTCGAATTTGAACTCCTCCGATTCTTGGCAGAAAATGAGGGAAAGGTGTTTAGTAGGGATGTGTTGTTGGACAAACTATGGGGATACGACTATTACGGTGATACAAGAACAGTAGATGTGCACATTAGAAGATTGAGAACGAAGATAGAGGAAGATCCTTCCAATCCGAAGTACATAATCACTGTGCGAGGGAAGGGATACAAGTTCAGAGACCCTGGAAAGGAAGATTAATCGATGGAAATTCTTCTGATCGTAGCAGGAGCTCTTTTATTGATTTTGGTGATTTCGTTCTTCAGAAAGAAAATGGCCGAATACAGGATCTTCATAAAAAAAGTAGCGAATTTGTTGGGGGAAGAGGAGGTTCCCCCTCTTTATCTTTTCGAGCGTTTGAAGAAGTATATCGACGGTTTGAAAGATGCTATTGCGCGTATAGAGGTAAGCCGAGACAACTTTTTGACTATCTTGAACAGTCTCAGTGAGCCAATTTTCATCCTGGATAAAGAAGGTAAGATCACTTTTCTAAACAAAGCTGCTTGGGACTTTTTACAAGATAGGATGAATCCTGAAGGGCGACGTTACTATGAGATATTCGAAGACTACTACATAAACGAGATGGTCGAAGAAACGATGAAGAGTTCAGAGCCCCAAGAAGGTACGTTCATCACTTACGTAGAAAACGACAAAAAATATTTTCATGTTAAAGTGATACCTGTCGAGCTGAAAAATGGAGACAAGATATTCGTTATCCTTTTCCACGATGTGACGAAAGAGAGAAAGCTTGATGAGATGAGAAGAGAGTTCATAGCAACGGTGTCTCATGAACTTCGAACCCCCTTGACTTCTATTCATGGGTATGCGGAGACTCTTTTAGAAGACGATCTTGAAAACAAAGAGCTGGTTAGAAAATTCTTGAGAATCATAGAGGAAGAATCAGCACGTATGACGCGCCTTATAAACGATCTGCTTGATTTAGAAAAAATGGAGGAGAACTTCGGTAAATTCGAAATGAAAGATGTGGATTTGTGTGAAGTGGTTGATTACGTTTATAGAATCGTTCAGCCTATCGCTGAAGAAAACAATGTGGAATTGAACATCGATTGTGAAAGTGTGATAGTGAGAGGGAACAAAGAAAGGCTCGTTCAAATGTTATTGAATCTGGTAGACAATGCGGTGAAATACACTTCCTTGAAGGAGAAAGGAGAAAAGAAAGTATGGGTTCGAGCTTACGATACTCCCGATTGGGCTATTGTGGAAGTAGAAGATACAGGCCCTGGTATACCCAAAGAAGCACAAAATAGGATTTTTGAGAAGTTCTTCAGAGTGGACAAAGCAAGATCGAGGAAGATGGGAGGAACAGGTCTTGGGCTCACGATAGTGAAAACTATTGTTGATAGGCATGGTGGAAAAATAGAAGTGGACAGCGAAATCAACCGCGGAACCCTCATGCGTGTTTTTCTTCCAAAAGGAAGGTGATATGGTGAGGGCTTATGACATCATTTTGAAGAAAAGAAATGGTGGAAAACTTTCTAAAGAAGAGATAAATTTCATGGTTCACGGATACGTAAGAGGTGAAGTGGCGGACTATCAAATGGCGGCGTTTTTGATGGCGGTCTTCTTCCGTCACATGGATGAAGAAGAGACTTACTACCTCACGGAAAGTATGATGCGCTCGGGAGAAATTCTCGACCTTTCCGAGATTCCAGGAGTGAAGGTAGATAAACATTCCACCGGTGGGGTTGGTGATAAGACAACTTTGGTTGTTGCACCACTCGTTGCGTCTTGTGGTATACCTGTTGCCAAGATGTCTGGTAGAGCTCTAGGACACACAGGCGGAACTATAGACAAGTTGGAATCGATTCCCGGTTTCAAGGCAGAACTTCCACTTGACAAGTTTATTGAAAACGTAAAGAAGTACGGGATAGCCATAGTGAGTCAGACTGGGAATCTGGTACCCGCAGATAAGAAAATATACGCTCTTCGAGATGCGACGGCAACCGTCGACGAGATGTCTTTGATCGCCTCGAGCATAATGAGCAAGAAGTTAGCGGCTGGAAGTGATGCTTTTGTTTTGGATGTAAAGTTCGGGACGGGAGCTTTTGTAAAGGACAAAGAGGAGTCAAGACGCTTAGCGAAATTGATGCTGGAAATAGCAAAGAAGCATGACAAGAAAGCGGCCGCTGTTCTTTCGAACATGAATCAACCTTTGGGAAAATACGTGGGTAATTCTTTGGAAGTCATAGAAGCAATAGAGACACTCAAAGGTAACGGCCCGAAAGACTTGGTAGAACTTTCTATAACGCTCGGAGCTTTGATGTTAGATCTTGCGGGTGTTTTCTCTTTTGAAGAGGGGAAAGAGGTCTTAAGGAAAAAGATAGAAAACGGAGAAGCTTTGGAAAAATTTCGGATTCTCGTGAAAGCACAAGGTGGAGATGAGAAGATCGTAGATGCACCTTGGGAAACTTTACCGGTTTCGGAAAGGGTGGAAGAGTTCAAAGCAGACAAAGAGGGATACGTGTCTTGGATTGACACTGAAAAAGTCGGAACCGCTTCGATGCTTCTTGGAGCGGGGAGAAAGAGAAAAGAGGACAGAATAGATCACAGTGTGGGGATCGTGATTGAGAAGAAGCTGGGAGACTTTGTAAGGAAAGGGGAAACCGTTGCCAAAGTTTTCTTCTCAGAGAAAAGCGACCTGGAAGCAGCTATGAATCTTTTGAGGGAAGCATACTTCATATCTGATACTTCTCCTGGACCTTTCAAAGTAGTGGAAGAGGTGATTAAATGAGGCAGTTGGTTCTCGTCTTCTTACTTTTTGCAGCATCAATTTTCGGTTCTTATGTGATAAGTGGCGAAAAGGCATTTCCCATTAGGACCATTTCAAAAGATGGAGAAATTTATGTGTACGTGGAAGATTTACAGCCAATAGGTGTTGGTTACATCCATGCCAACGGGTATCATTACGTGGTTTACAACGATCATGTTCTTTTTGTGAAGGAAGGGAAGGTAATACTAGATTTTGTGGAAGAATTGTCCTCTCCTTTGTTTCTCAATGGGAACCTTCTTTTGTCACTAGACTCTGTAAAAAAAATGTTGAGTGACTATCAAATCTACAGACACGGGGAGACTGTTCTCGTTTACAACTCGCTTCCGATAATTTTGTCTGCCTCTAAGGAGATGAACAAAATAACGATTTTATACACTGGAACATTGGTGCCGGATATGGTAAACGTGGAAACAACCTTCGGTAAAGTAGAAATAACTATATCCCCTGTTGTGGAAAGTATACCATCTGTTTCAGAGTATGTAAAAGTGAAGCTCGGCAAGCACGAAGTCACATTTACTGTTGAACTTGGTGATTTTTATCCAGACGTGAAAATCTCTTTTGAAAAGGGAAAACTGGTGCTCAATCTTTCCCTAATAGAAGGTTTCTTCGGTAAAATGAAGTTGGCTGATGGGATCGATTTCGAGCGGAAGATTGAAGAGTTCGATGAGGGAGAAAAAACAGTTGTCAATTACCTGAGTATGGATCTCAAAAGAGTTTTGGTCAAACCTGTCGTAGCCGAAAAGGGTTTTGGGTCGCTTGAACGTCTCGACAGAATGGTGGAGAGAGTTGGAGGTATTGCGGGTATAAACGGGAATTACTTCGATCCTGTGACGAAATTTCCCATTGGCCTCGTAGTGATAGATGGGAAACCGTATTCAACCATGTTCTCTGGCAGGCCCGTTTTTGCAATCACGGAAGAAGGGAACGTCTTTATAGGAAGGGTACTTGTGGATATCACTTTGATGGTGAACAACGTGCTTTTCCTTGTAAAAGGAATAAATTCGCTCGGTGAAGGCGAGGTTTTAATTTACACAAAGGAATTTTCACGTGAAATTCCTAGGAAAGAAGATAAACTGTATTTCGTAGTAGACGGTAATGCTGTGAAGCAAGTAGGATACAAAGAAAAAGCCGAGGGTTCTGAATACGTGGTTGCTATTTCCAAGAAATACGAAAAATACCTTTCAAACTTGAAAGAAGGAGACGAGGTTTTCCTTTCCATTCAACCCAATATTCCCCTCCGTATCAGACATGCGGTTGAAGGTGGTCCGCTTTTGATAAAAAATGGGGCACCAATTCCCGACGCTCAGGAAGAGAAAGCACGATACGGTGGTGGGATTGCCTATGCAAAAGCTCCAAGAACGGTTATCGCTACAAAGGATGGAAAGCTTTGGTTCATCGTTTTTGAAGGTTATAATCATATAACGAGGGGATTGGATTATGATGAACTCGTTAATTTCCTCCTTGCCAGAGGATTCGAAGACGCCATGTGCGTTGATGGAGGGAGCTCATCGGTTATGGTGGTGGGAGGAAGTATTTTTGGTAAGGCGGAGAGCAGTACAGCTAGTATACCTGTGGGAATCGTTGTTTGGGAGAAAAAAAGGACGGAGGTGGGTGAGTGATGGGGAAATTGCAGGATGTGCGCTCGGCAGCTCTGATTGGCCATAACGGATCTGGAAAATCTTTGCTTTTGGCACAGATTCTCTACAAATTGGGAATCATCGATAAACCTGACACCAAACATGTGGATTACGACCCCGTGGAAGGAGAAAAAGGTGCCAGTTTTTCTTCACATGTAGCGTCCTTTGAGTGGAAAGGACGGGAGATATTTTTGATAGATACGCCTGGGTTTGGTGATTTTATATCTGAGGTCATAAATGGCATCTTCGTTTCGGAGAACATAATATCTGTGGTAAACGCGGTGGCAGGTGTGGAGATCCAAACTGAACGAACTTGGAATCTGGCTGAAGAAATGAAAAAGCCTATTATGGTATTCGTGAATCAGATGGACAAAGAGAGAGCGAATTTCGACAATGTTGTGGCCGAATTGAAGGAAAGATTCTCCAGGAAGATACTTCCCCTCGTTGTTCCAATAGGTGCAGCGGAGAGTTTTGAGGGAGTAGTGGACCTTCTGAAGAGAAAGGCTTACAGATACGAGAGCGGAAAAGTAGTTGAAAGCGATATGCCGGATGAGTTCAATGATCTCAGATCGGAAATACTCGAAGATATTGTTGAACAAGATGAAGATCTCATGATGAGATACCTGGATGGAGAAGAAATCAGCTATGAGGAATTGATGAACGTTCTTCGGGAAAGCTACAGGAAAGGAGAGGTTGTACCGGTAATATCTGGATCTGCCCTCAAGGGGATAGGAATAGAAATACTTATTGACTATTTGGGAGATATTGGGATCTCTCCCGCAGATGCGTCTCCTTACAAAGCGGAGATGGAGGATGGAACAGAAACGGAAATTGCTTTTTCTGAAGAGGAGCCGTTCTGTGCTTACATCTTCAAATCGGTTGTCGATCAGTTCGTTGGAAGAATCACCTTTGCCAAGGTTATTGCGGGTACTTTAAAAGGTGGGGATACAATCATCAACGTTCAGAAAGATGTATCGGAAAAAGTAGGGCACGTTTACCTACCTGTTCTCAAGCAACAAAAAGAAGTAGATGCTGTCGGTCCAGGAGAAATATTGGTTCTCTTGAAACTCAAAGAGGGAGCTGTTGGTGAGACTCTCGCACACAAAGATAGAAGAGTGAAAATTGTTCCTCCGAACTTCCCAGAACCCATGTTCTCTCGTTCCGTCCACCCAAAATCTAAGTCAGATATAGACAAAATCAGTGGGGGGCTTTCGAGACTTTCGGATTCTGATCCAACTTTCGTGTGGGAATACGATCCTGAAACGGGTGAAACAGTGATCTCTGGTCTTGGTGCTATGCATCTCGATGTTATGGTAGAAAGGTTGAAGAAAATTTTCGGTGTCGATGTAGAAGTCGGAAAACCCAAAATAGCTTACAGAGAAACTATTACAACAACGGCCGTGGCAGAGCACAAGCACAAGAAACAAACTGGCGGTCATGGACAGTATGGGCACGTGAAGATCCAGCTTGAACCTCTTCCAAGAGGTCAGGGTTACGAATTCGTCGATAAAATAGTTGGCGGCGTGATACCAAGAAACTTCATTCCTTCCGTCGACAAGGGAATCAGAGAGGCTATGAAAAAAGGAGTACTGGCAGGTTATCCGGTAACGGACGTGAGAGTAATTCTTTTCGATGGTTCTTACCACGAAGTGGATTCTTCGGATATTTCGTTCCAAATAGCCGCGATACAAGCCTTTAAGAAAGGGATGGAAGCAGCAAAACCGGTGATTCTCGAGCCAATAATGGAAGTTGAAGTCTTCGTTCCCGAGGAGAACGCTGGAGATGTGATGGGAGAGATTTCCAGTAGAAGAGGGAGGCCCCTTGGTATGGAACCATCTGGAAAAGGAATGGTGAAAGTAAAAGCAGAGGTTCCCTTGGCAGAAATGCTCGACTTTTCTAGTAAACTTTCTTCCATCACCAGCGGAAGAGGATATTTCACAATGAGATTTCAAAGGTATGAAATAGTTCCTCCAAACATTCAAGAGAGGATCATCGAAGAAAGAAAAAGGGAAATGCAAGAACAGGAGAAATGAGATGGACATAAAGAAATTGGTAATATACGAAGCGTTTGCAAGAGCTTATCCTGGAGATAAAGGTAAGAAATTTGACTCGCTTGCAAAAGATTTGGAAAGAATCAAGGGGATGGGCATCAACACTGTGTGGTTGATGCCCATTCATCCTCCTGGTGTGGAGGGAAGGAAAGGAACGCTCGGCTCACCATACGCGATTCGTGACTACTATGAGATAGATCCTTACATAGGAACCAAAGAAGATTTCAAAAGATTCATTGAAAGAGCACACGAGCTGAACATGTTTGTTCTAATGGATATGGTTTTGAATCACGCAGCCGTTGACAATGTATTGATCAAGAAACACCCAGAGTGGTTTCTCAGAGATGAAAAAGGCAATTTCGCGCGAAAGGTCCCGGATTGGTCGGACGTCGTCGATTTCGATTACTCCAATGGAGAACTTCGTGAGTATATGATAGGGATGATGGAGTATTGGGTAAAGGAGTTCGATGTGGACGGTTTCCGATGTGATGTAGCTGGTCTTGTGCCTCTCGATTTTTGGCTACAAGCTAGGTCGAAGCTGGATAGAATTAAGAAACTCATTTGGATTTCAGAAACCCACGACCCTCATATGTATCAGGCGTTCGATATAACCTACGATTACGATGGTTATTACCGTTTCAGAGATTTTATCGAAGGAAAAGGAAGCTTGAGGGAATACATCGACTTTTTGAGGATGCAAGATCATATATATCCACGAGGGTATCTGAAAATGAGATTCCTTGAGAATCACGATCAACCGCGAATAGCAAAACTTTTATCCCGTGAAGCACTGTTGCATTGGATTGCTTTTCTTTTCACAATGAAAGGAGTTCCGTTGATCCATAATGGTCAAGAGTACGGTCTCGAAGAGGATTTGGACATCTTCAACGAGTACACACTTCCCATTCCTTCAGAGGAAAATGATATATTTCTCCTCCACAAGCAATTTGCCAATTATCGGCTCAGAACGAGTGTGTTTTCGCAGGGAGAAATGATTTTTTTGAAAAACGATCAACCTGAAAAAGTGATATCCTATCTTTGGAAACACGAAAACAAATTTTTGCTGTGTGTGTTGAATCCTTCATTGGAAAACTTGTGTGTTACGCTCGATTTTTCAGGAATATGGAGTGATGTGTGTATACATTCCAAAAACATTTTTAACAACGATCTTTTTAGAGTATCTGTGAGAAATTCTCATGCCAAATTGGAGATTAGAAAAGAACCTCTGGTTCTTTCCTTCGTTCTCTATTGAGAGCGGGTGATAGAATGAACGTTGGTGTTGCGAATCTTCGGGTCAGGGTTTTCGGTGTGAGGTCTTTGAAAGAGAAGAGGAGTATTTTGAAAAAGTTGATGAACGATTTGCGAAAAAAGTACAACATCTCCATTTCCGAAATTGGTGCCCATGATTCGAAAAGTTTCTTCGAAATAGGAATCGCCATGGTAAACACGAACAAGGCTTTGATTGAGAGAGTTTTTGATTCCATTGAGGATTATTTGGACTTTCTCCCTGGCATGGAAGTGGAGTGGATGGAAAGAGAGGTGTGGTAACGATGACCACAGTTGTGAGTGAATTAGAAACGATAGTAAGCAGGATTCTATCAAAACGGAGGATAACTCACGTGAGATCGGTGATAGACTTTTCAAAAAAACTCGGAGAGATATACGGTGTTGATTTAGATAGATTGGAATTGGCGGCTCTTTCGCACGACATGTTCAGAGATATCCCACCCCGAAAACTTTTGAAAATAGCTCAAGTGTATGGTTTGGAAATTTCCGAGTTGGAGAGAATACATCCTGTGTTGCTTCATGGAAAGGTGGCAGCGGAATACCTCAAAAGACGATTCAACGTAAACGATGAAGAAGTACTTCTGGCAGTAGCCTATCATACTTCGGGGCACGTTAGTTTCAAAGAAATAGGGAAAATTCTTTTTATAGCTGATTCTCTCGAATACACACGCGATTTTCCAGGAGTCGACGTACTGAGGAAAATCGCTTTCAGAAGTTTAGAAGAAGGATTTTTCCAAGTTTTGAAGAACAAAATTTTCTACGCAGTGGGAAGAGACCTTCTTTTGATACCAGAGACCGTAGAACTTTGGAACAGTATTCTCATGAAAAGAGGAGGGCACGTCGATGAAGAAGTCGAGTAAAATCATCTTGACGATTGTTTTGATATTTGTGGCCATTGTTTCGGTCGCGTTTCTTTACTATCGTTCGTTTCTTACTTCCCCCGATTACAGGGCAAGTGCAGTTCATTACTTGTTCAGGGTTGATGATGAGAGTTACTTTGTTAGAATTGATGATGAAAAAAGAATGGTTTTCGTTGTCTCTTTTCCAAAAGAGTCCTACGATCCCGTGAGAAAGGAAACTCTCTTCTCTGAAAGACCTTTGAGCGATTTGGAAAAAATGGAAAACCTCCTTGGAGTCAAGGCAGAAAGGGTGTTTTACTCGGTTATGTCGAAGGAAGAATTTCAAAATCTCTGCCGAAATATTCTTAATACGAATTGCGAAGATTTTCCCGATTTTGTTAAAGAGCTTTCTAAAAGAAAGATGAGATTCTTTGATTTTATCTTCGTTGGAAGTTGGGTGAAGAAGTTTGGATTCAATAACTTGAACAGATTCGCTTTGTACAAACTCCTGGAAAAGGTGTCAAGCTACGCTATTGACATATTTGGCCCCCCCTCGATTACTAAGAAACCTGTTACGATTGAAGTCAAGGGCAGAGAATACAAAAGATTGTATATTGACCAAGAAAAATTGAAGGTCATTTCCGGGGAGATGAAAAATTGAGAATTGATCCTCTCGGAGGAGAGCCTCTGAAGAATCAAAGAATAAAAGGAAAAAAGTCCAAAAGGACAGCGGGAGTGGGGGATTCCAAGAAGAAGGAATTTTTTGAGGTAATGGAAGATCTCAAAGAAGCCCAGTTCGAAAAGCTTCTCGAAAAAGCGGTAGAAGAGGTCGTAAGTGCTGGAAATGAATTGGTGAGATCTCCCACCCCCATGAACCTGAAGAGATACAAAGATGCCATAAAAGAATTTTTGAGAATCGTCGAAAAGAAGATTTACAAGCTTTCTGGAAGTTTTGACATAAACACCGGTAGAGTGAAGCTTCATCTTGTAGTGGAAGAAGTGAATGAAAGATTGATAGAACTCACCGAAAAAATTATGAGCAACGAATGGCATACTATAAATCTTGCCGCCAGAATAGAGGAAATCAACGGTCTGATTTTAAACCTCTACCGTTGAATTTCGAGTGACAAATCTACGAATACGCCTCCAAAAGTCAATCGGCTCGTGGATATGAGATCCACCGTTTCTAGGTCATATTCTGTCAAATTCTCTTCCGTGATGCCCCCGGAAACTTCAATTATCACATTTGGATTCTTTCTTTTAACTTCTCCAGATATTTTTCTCACTTCTTCTGGAGTAAGATTATCCAACATGACAATGTCGGCTCCAGCTTCAACAGCTTCTAAAGCATTTTCCAAGTTTTCAACCTCAACCTCTATTTTTTTGGTAAAGGATACCATCTTTCTGATTGCACGAATAGCCTTCTCTACACTCCCGTAAATTTTGAGATGGTTGTCTTTCAACATAACGCATTCGCTAAGGTTGAAACGATGGGAATCTCCTCCACCGTGGATCACAGAGAGTTTTTGAAAGAGACTACTACCTAAAATCACTTTTCTTGTTGCTGCGATCTTTGCATGTTTCAATTTCTGAGCAAATCTCCGGGTAACGGTTGCGGTCGAGAACATCAAAGCCAAAGTGTTCAGCAGAGTTCTTTCAGTCAGAAGAATTTTGTACGCGTCTCCTGAAAGTTTCCCTATTTCACCTTTTCTCGTGATAAAATCTCCATCCTTTACAAAAAAAATGGTAGCAATGCCCTGTCTTTCGGTGAACTGTTGAATAATTTCGATTCCGGAGGCAACTACGTTTTCGGTTTTCAAGATTATGGAAGCTTCAGTTTTGATGCCTCGCAAAGAAAAGGAGGCAAGGTCTATACTTCCTTCATCTTCTTCCACTTGTTTCATCAGAATACGAATTAGCCTATCCATGTCCTCACCCCATAATTTCGAACATCTTGAGAATTGGCGCTTTTGCTTTTTCAAGGACGTCATCTGGGAGTACTACTTCAAACGACTCCGTCTCCAAAGCCAAGAGAGAGTTTTCTAGGGTGTTTTTCTTCATGTTCACACACACCGTATTTTCCAACGGCACAAAATTTTTATGTGGAAACTTCTTTCTCAATTTGTGTACCATTCCAATTTCCGTTCCTACCACAAAGGTCTGTGAAAGATCGATTTCTGGAATTTGTTCCATCTGACCTGTACTTCCTACGTAATCTGCATTATCTCTCACTTCCTTTGGACATTCTGGGTGAACCACCACTCTGGCGTTCGGAAATTTTTTTCTTGCTTTTTCGACAGAGGTTGGGTCAAATTGATGAACAGGACAATACCCATTCGCTGGCATTGGAATTATTCTCTTTCCTGTCTTTTCAGCTACATACTCTGCAAGATTCTTATCTGGGCCAAAAAGAATCACTTCTGAATCTACTTTCTCGATCACATCTATTGCGTTTGCAGAGGTACAAATAACGTCGGCCATGGCTTTACATTCAGCAGTACTATTCACATAGAGTACCACAGATGCCTCAGGATATTTTTCTTTGTATTCTTCTATAATTGTTGGAGTAAGTCTATTTGCCATTGGACAAGTTGCATTTCTATCTGGTATTATTACCTTCTTTTCAGGATTCAAGATTTTTACGAGTTCTGCCATGAAATCCACTCCGAGAAAAAGAATTCTTTTCTCCTCCAATTCGATAGCCAGCTTTGCAAGTTGAAGTGAATCTCCTACAAAGTCTGCTATATCTTGAATTTCTGGTATCTGATAGTTGTGTGCGAGGATGATGTAGCCTTTTTCTTTTTTCAATTTAAGAATTTTGTTCACCATTGTTTTTTCCTCCTTAGCCAAAGATGATTTTCGACTCCAGATTTTTCAGTGTTCTCAGAATAGAATAAACTGTTATTATGCTAGTTTTGGGATTTTCAGGAGAAGGTAGATTCTCTATTTTGAATTCGTATCTTCCCACATCTGAGTCGACTTCGATAGTGTGGATGTTGTGTGAAATGGAGGAGTCTGCTATCATCCTCACTTTCACTTTTTCGAAACCAACCACGAGGCCCACGGTCGAGGCAATGTTTATATTCCTTGGGAACCGTTTGGCTGCTTCTTCCACGGATCCATCAAAAACAACCGTTTGGCCTTTGATATTCAATTCCAAATTCTTGGGATGTTTCTTTGTTTCGATGTGTACCTGCTTTACGGAATCCTTTATGGCAGAGATGAGATCGATTCCACCTATTGCCCCTGACGGAAAGAAAACCTTTGTTGGTGAGTGTTTCAATGTTTCGAAAAATTTTTCTCTGAAGACTTTGTCGGCAAAGGCACTGGTACTGATGATGAGATAATTTACTTTACTTTCTAGAATTTGAAAGGAAAGTTCTTTGACCGCCTCAGGTGAGGCACATTCGATTACGGTATCAACATCGGGTGGGATATGGAAAGTTTCAAGTTGATAAGCGTTCGGAAGTGTTAACCTTTGATACTTGTCGAAGATGTATGCTTTCTCGAAACTGGCCATCCTAAAAATTTGTTTTCCTATATTACCCATACCAATGATCAAGAGTTTCATCCTTTACACCCCCAAGATAATTTTACATCTGCTGTAAATTATTGACAAGTGTTTGAGGGTTGAACGAAACATTTCTTCATGTTATAATCTTTTCCGGCATGTTTGGATAGAAGGGTCTTTTCAAGAGAAATTGACTATGTTATAATATGTGAATGAGGTGGGGCCGTAGCTCAGTTGGGAGAGCGCTACCATGGCACGGTAGAGGTCGTGGGTTCAAGTCCCATCGGCTCCACCAGCGGGGGCCCCCGTAGTTCAACGGATAGAACGGCGGATTCCTAATCCGCAGATGGAGGTTCGATTCCTCCCGGGGGCACCACGAGGAAGGGTTATTGAGGTGGGCCGTTAGCTCAACAGGTAGAGCACCTGATTCTTAATCAGGGGGTTGCAGGTTCGAGTCCTGCACGGCCCACCAGATTTTTTTGGGAAAGCAAGTGGAGGCCAGCCCGGCTTCCCACCCTGGAGCCAAAGAGCTTCCAGGGTAAATATCCCTCGAGGATACAGCTTCTAAGGGAAGCGGGCTTTTTGCCCGTTATTTTTTATAAGTAAAGGAGGCGATCAGTATCGGTTCGAACGTGGATCTTCCAAGAAATGAACAGATAAGGTTCCCAAAAGTCAGGGTGGTAGACGAGAATGGGAAGCAAATCGGTATCATGCCAACGAGAAAAGCTTTGGAACTGGCAAGAGATAGGGGATTGGACTTGGTTCTTGTCGCTCCTAATGCGAATCCACCGGTTGCAAAGATAATGGATTATGGGAAGTACAAGTATCAACTTACCAAAAAACAGAAGGAAAACAAGAAAAAGACAGTTCAAATGAAGCAGATGAAGTTTCGTCTGAAAATCGATGAGCACGATTATCAAACGAAGGTGAAGCATATAAGAAGATTTTTAGAAGATGGTCATAAAGTCAGAGTTGTTGTGATGTTCATTGGAAGAGAGATGATGTTTACCGACAAGGGAAAAGAGATCCTCGAGAGAGTCATAAAGGACACAGAAGATCTTGCGATTGTTGAACAACCTCCAAAGGTTGAAGGAAGAGACATGTGGATGGTGCTAAAACCGAAAAATCCATAAGGGAGGTCTTGGAAATGCCCAAGATGAAAACAAACAGAAGCGCAGCGAAAAGATTTAGAGTTACAAGAAAGGGAAAGATCATCAGGAACCATGCTTACAAAAGTCATAAAACACGAAAAAAGAGAAGGAACGTTTTAAGAGCTTTAAGGAAAAAAGATGTTGTATCCAATGCAGACAAAGACAGGGTTCTCAGACTTCTTGGAAAAAAGTGAGGAGGGATGAACGATGCGAGTGAAAAGATCCGTACATGCCAAAAAGAAAAGAAGAAAATTCTTAAAGGAAGCCAAGGGTTACAGAGGTGCCCTCAGTAGAAGATATAAACTTGCAAAACAGATGTATGTGAGGTCAAAGTGGTACTCCTACGTTGGAAGGAAGTTGAAAAAGAGAGATATGCGGAAGCTTTGGATCGCAAGAATCAATATAGCTGCTCGAAACGAAGGCTTGAAATATAGCGAATTCATTCATGGTTTGAAATTAGCGGGAGTATCTATAAACCGAAAGATGCTTTCTGAACTTGCTGTTAACGATCCGGAAGCTTTCAGAGAGTACGTGAAGATAGCCAAAGAAGCGCTGGCATCGTGAGGTGTTTTGGATGTTGGAAAATACAAAAAAAATTGCTGTGATGAGTGGAAAAGGTGGGGTTGGAAAGACAACAATTGCAGTGAATTTGGCCGTTTCTTTGTCTGCAGAGGGTTACAAAGTTGGACTCCTCGATCTCGATCTCCATGGCCCCAACGTTCAAAGGATGTTAGGAGTTTCCCTTCCACCCTCCGAAGGTGAGAAGATAGTACCGGCAAAGTATGGAAGTTCTTTGAAAGTATTCTCTCTCGCAATGATTTTGCAAGAAGGAGCTCCGGTGATTTGGAGGGGTCCGTTGAAACACAAAGCCATAGAGCAGCTTGCAAACGACGTTGAATGGGGTGAGATTGATTATCTGGTTTGTGATCTTCCACCAGGAACTGGAGACGAAGCGCTCTCAACCTTTCAGGTGATCAAACCAGACGGTGTTGTCATTGTTTCAACACCTCAAAAGGTCGCAGGAGACGATGTGAGAAGAGCTATGAATTTTGTAAAAAGGCTGGGTGGTAAGGTGATAGGAATAGTAGAGAATATGTCTTATTTGGTCTGCCCGAATTGTGGAGAGAAGATATTCGTCTTCGGAAAAGGTGAAACCGAGAAAATAGCGCAAGAGTTCAATGTATCCCTTCTTGCCAGAATACCAATGGATCCAGATATTGTTTCCCTTTCCGATGAGGGGAAACCCATCGTTGTCTATAAAAGAGGAACAAGCATAGAAGAAGAATTCAGGAAAATCGTTGAGAAAATTCTTTCTCTGTGACTACTCTGTCCTTCCCACGCT